>NZ_JAGKRI010000243.1:0-302 GCF_017939255.1 Aeromonas sp. Prich7-2 | reverse complement strand
GCGCTATCCCAATAGCTGTTACAGCTACTCCCAGTTCTGTGACCGTTACAAGTCCTGGTGTCAGTTGCAAAAGCGCTCCATGCGCCAGATCCACAAGGCGGGGGAAAAGCTCTTTATCGACTACTGCGGGCCCACGGTGCCCATCGCCTCGCCCTCCACGGGTGAGGTCCGTCAGGCACAAGTCTTTGTCGCCGTGCTCGGTGCGTCCAACTACACCTTTGCCGAGGCCACCTGGTCCCAGTCACTGCCGGACTGGCTGCAAAGCCATGTCCGTGCCTTTGAGTTTTTCGGCGGGACACCGG
>NZ_JAGKRI010000242.1:0-1441 GCF_017939255.1 Aeromonas sp. Prich7-2 | reverse complement strand
CAGGGCGAGATCGTGAACATTTTGTTAAAAATTAAAAATAGTTTTTTGCCTACAAAACAAATACTTATAGGCCTGTGATATGCAGTTAACTTTATAGTCAGGATCGCCTTCACACTTTTTAATCGTCACTGCACGTCATTTCAGCTCAAAAAATGCGCATGAAATCCAAAAAATGATAATTTCCATGATTTCCATAGTTAACAATTTGCTCACATCCTCACCCTGAAATTTGACCTGGTGATCCGGCTGTGATCTCATGCTCCTTTTCAGGAGTGCTCTCATGTCTATTGATGCCGTTTTCGCTCAGTTCTTCGACAATATTCACGACCCTCGCCAGCATGCCAAGATTTATTATCCCTTCTACGATGTCCTGTTTCTCACCGTCTGTGCCGTGATCGGCGGGGCTGAGGGCTGGGAAGATATTGAGGATTTCGGCGAGGTTCATCTTCCCTGGTTTCAATCCAAGGGACTGTTTAAAAACGGCATTCCTGTCCATGACACCATTGCCAGGATCATCTCCGGCATCAAACCAGAGCCGTTTCAGGCCGCCTTTGTGCGGTGGACTCAAGCCATTAACCAGCACACCGATGGCGCCCTGGTCGCTATCGATGGCAAAACCCTGCGCAGTTCCTATGACCGTGAGGATCGAACGTCGACCATTCACATGGTCAGTGCCTATGCCGCCGCCAATAAGCTGGTGCTCGGACAGATAAAAACCGACGCCAAGTCCAATGAAATTACCGCTATTCCCGAGTTGCTGGCGCTGCTCGACATCAAAGGCTGCCTGGTATCCATCGATGCGATGGGGTGCCAGACCGAGATCGCCGAGACCATCCTTCAGCAAGGTGGCGATTACTTATTGGCCGTCAAAGGCAACCAACCCAAGTTGTTCGAGGCGGTTCGACAGGCCCTCGCCCCGCTGGCGGCCACCCCGTTATGCGCAGAGACGATGACGCTTGAGAAGGCTCATGGCCGCATCGATGGTCGTGAGTACCATGTCATGGCGGCGGGCGAGTTGGCCGCCCAGTTTCCTCATTGGAAACAGTTGCACAGCATTGGCGTGGCCATCTCCTATCGCGTTGAAAATATGCAAAAAATTACCATAGAGCAGCGTTATTTCATCAGTTCCAAAGCGTTGGTGCAGGATGAGTTTGCGCGAGCGGTGCGTGGGCACTGGGCCATCGAAAATAGCCTGCACTGGGTGCTGGACGTCACGATGGGCGAGGATGATTGCCCGATTTATCGCGGTGATGCCGCAGAGATTTTGGCGTGCATCCGGCACATGGGGCTGAACATGCTCAGGGCCGAGACTTCACGCAAGGCGAGCGTAAGACGGAAGCAAAAAATCGCAGGAATGAGCAGTGAATATCTGGAAACGGTACTCAATGCGGGTCTCAAAAAACTGGGTGAAATTTAACAAAATGTTCACGCTCTCACCCTG
>NZ_JAGKRI010000241.1:0-302 GCF_017939255.1 Aeromonas sp. Prich7-2 | reverse complement strand
CCGGCACTGGGACCACTGCCGGTGCATCCCTATCGCTATGTCGCCATCAAAACGGTCAAGGTCAACATCGACTATCACGTCAGTTATGAGCAGCACCATTACTCGGTGCCACACCAGTATGTGGGTCAGCAACTGGAGCTCCATGCAGGCGACACACTGCTTCAGGTCTATCACCAGCAACAGCTGGTCGCGAGCCATCCACGTAAAACCATCCCGGGGATGAGCACGCTCCCTGAGCACATGCCGGAACGTCACAGCAAGCAGCAACGCTGGACCCCAGGGCGTCTTAAACAGTGGGCTGC
>NZ_JAGKRI010000240.1:0-761 GCF_017939255.1 Aeromonas sp. Prich7-2 | reverse complement strand
CCACCACCCAGGCCCCTCCGCTCCCCGGCGCCGGCCGGGGGCCCACCGTGCACCAGATCACCCACCCGCTGCCGGTGGCCACCCTGGGCGCCGAGCTCATCGGCGACCCGAGGCACCAGATCCCGACACCAGCCCGGGGCCCACCGTGCACCAGATCACCCACCCGCTGCCGGTGGCCACCCTGGGCGCCGAGCTCATCGGCGACCCGAGGCACCAGATCCCGACACCAGCCCGGGGCCCACCGCGCACCAGATCACCCACCCGCCGCCGCTGGCCACCCTGGGCGCCGAGCTCATCGGCGACCCGGGATCCCGTACTCAGCATGCACACCGACAAAACCCCACCACCACCCAGGCCCCTCCGCTCCCCGGCGCCGGCCGGGGGCCCACCGTGCACCAGATCACCCACCCGCTGCCGGTGGCCACCCTGGGCGCCGAGCTCATCGGCGACCCGAGGCACCAGATCCCGACACCAGCCCGGGGCCCACCGCGCACCAGATCACCCACCCGCCGCCGCTGGCCACCCTGGGCGCCGAGCTCATCGGCGACCCGAGGCACCGGATCCCGGCACCGGTCCGGGGGCCCACTGCGCACCAGATCACCCAACCGCCGCCGCTGGCCACCCTGGGCGCCGAGCTCATCGGCGACCCGAGGCACCAGATCCCGACACCAGCCCGGGGCCCACCGCGCACCAGATCACCCACCCGCCGCCGCTGGCCACCCTGGGCGCCGAGCTCATCGGCGACCCGAGGCACCGGATCC
>NZ_JAGKRI010000239.1:0-692 GCF_017939255.1 Aeromonas sp. Prich7-2 | reverse complement strand
CTAAATAACTGATCCCAATAGTGCTACACCTTCGCTGTGCCATAGCCATTCCCCGGGAAAGGAGACACGGTATCCATGAAGTGTTTCACTCGGGCCAGCAGGTTTGCCATCCCTCTGCATTGATGATTGCGCGTGATGGTTTCATGTAACTTGTGCCATAGCCGTTCTATGTGATTAACCCAAGGGCTGTAAACTGGCTGGAACACCAGGCAGAACTTGGGATTCTTCTTCAACCATCGCTCGGTCTGTTTGCTTTTGTGAATGATGTAGTTATCGAGGATCAACGTGATGGTTTTGGCTCGTCGGTAGTGGTGGCGCAGCTTTTCCAGCATGGCAATAAACAGCGATGAGTTTTTCTTGATCCCGCTGACGTAAAGTACCCTTCCGTTGCCTGCGTGGAGAACGCCTGCCAGATAATGCTTGGCATTCTGCCCCGGTGTGACAACCCGCTTTTGCTGCGCTCTGAACATCCAGTCGGCTCCTAATTTGGGATTGAGGTCTATATCGACTTCATCCTCATAAAACACCGGATTATCGGCATCACAGCGGGCCAGCGCGGCGTCGATATTCGCCATTTTTTCCTGATAGGCTGGGTCTTTTATCCGCAAGGTCGGCACGGGCCTGCGCCAGACAATGCCCATACGAGGTAACCATCGGCGGAGCGTGGAGGCTGCCACATTGAGCCCTGTTAA
>NZ_JAGKRI010000238.1:0-354 GCF_017939255.1 Aeromonas sp. Prich7-2 | reverse complement strand
ACGGTGCGGAAGCCATTGATGCCCTGCTTCCAGGAAAAGCCTCTAAGCTTCAGATTACAAGTCATCGTACCCCAAACCGACACAGGTGGTCGGGTAGAGAATACCAAGGCGCTTGAGAGAACTCGGGTGAAGGAACTAGGCAAAATAGAACCGTAACTTCGGGAGAAGGTTCGCTCTTGATGGTGAAGTCCCTTGCGGATGGAGCTGTCGGGAGTCGCAGTGACCAGATGGCTGGGACTGTTTATCAAAAACACAGCACTCTGCAAACACGAAAGTGGACGTATAGGGTGTGACACCTGCCCGGTGCCGGAAGGTTAATTGATGGGGTTAGCGCAAGCGAAGCTCTTGATCGAA
>NZ_JAGKRI010000002.1:0-26031 GCF_017939255.1 Aeromonas sp. Prich7-2 | reverse complement strand
TCCTGTCGTTGGTGGAGACCGGCAAGCGATTGGGCCGCTGCCCACAGGAGTGGTTGAGGGCCGTGGTCAGGGCGTGCATCGAGAAGACAGATTATCCCATCCCGGCAGAACTGATGCCGTCAACCCCGTCCTGGTGAATAGATACGCAAGGTTACATGGCGTGATCTGGTAAGCAATATCGTGGCTGGTGCACTTTTGGTTGCGCTCGGGATATCACTGGGCGTGATGGCACTTAATATATTATAGGGCTGTGAAAATGGGGCGAGAGCACACTATACAGACTACCTTAGAGCGGCTTGATAAAAAGCCAGCTCTATGGAAAGGGTTAACAATAGATGAGTTGCTAATTGTTACATGCACAGCAATTGTGATCTGTTGTAGTACAAGTGCAATTGTTTTTTCACTGTTAATTAGCGAAGGGCTAATAGGATTTGTTATTGGGATGATTGTAAGCCTTGGCGTAATCCCCCTTGTAGCAGGGAAGATAGAATCAGCCAAAAAGAGGCATGGTCCCTTGATGTGGCTCAAGTTAAAACGATACACCCAAAAACGTGGCTGGATGAAATTTGACGGGATGATGACAGATAAAATCAAGTGGGACACTCGTCTGTCAAAGAGTAAAAATATTAACTACATTGGCCCGGTAAGGAAGTAATAATGAACAATGTGTTTGGTCGTAATAAAGGTAGGGCGAGAAATGCATTGGATAGAAGCGATGCTAGGGTTAAGGACTGGCAGCTCATATCAGGAGTTTTACTATTGATCCTGATAGCTCAGATAGTCTTAAGTGCACTCCGCCAGAATGATATTACTGTGCACATTCCCCCTGATTTATCGGCCGGCGCACAGTTTGATAGCAACACCATCCCCAAGCCCAATGTATACCTTTTCGCAAGTGAAGTTGTGAGGTCTATAAACTATTGGAAAAAAAATGGCGACAAGGAAATGCCAGAGAATCTGAACCGTTATGCTTGCTATATTTCTGAGAGCGTGAAAAGCGAACAACTCGCTTTGCACGCTCTCCGTGTTAGCGATGGTCAGTCTGCAAATAGAACTCGACGATTAAGCGAAATTACAGATCTAAAGGATGTTGAAGGATCAGTGTCTTTTGTTGGCGCGGGAATTTGGGATGTTGATTTGGACTTGCGTCTGATCGAATCGTTAGAGGGAACCCCAGTAAAGGATCACGCTCTTCGTTACCGTGTCCGTGTTGCTGCTGACAACTCTGGATCTGTGTGCAACCCATTCAACATGCGAATCACTGCCATTAATCAACCTCTTCGAATTGAGTTTGAGGGGGGAGCGCAGTGATGAAAATAAGTATCCTTGCGTCAAGCTTAGCGCTAGTTATGTCCTGCTCCGTATTTGCAGTAGAGCCAATTGAATGGCGTAGCAAGCCGATCAAGATCCCACTGCAAGTTGGAGAACAACGCCTCATACATTTCCCGGACCACGTTGTATTTGGACGACCTCGATCGCTAGCAGACAAACTCGATGCGGACAGTATGCAGGGAACCCTCTACTTAACAGCCCAGGATGAGTTTGCTCCGACCCAGGTGAAGGTGAAGTTGAATGACTCAGGAGACATTGTATTGCTCGAGCTCGTTGCAGTGCCAAAGGCTGGTGCTCCGCTCGATGAAGTGCTGATCTCCGTGCCAGGGTCCGAGGCCGGTACCGGTGCGGCTGCGGAGGCCATCTCGGGGACAGGTACCGGCTCTCAGAAGTCGGCACCTGTTGATGACAATCCCCTTGCAGGTACACCATTCGACACATCTGGAGATGCCGCAATTTCTCCAGAGGAAATGATCCAGTTTGCAGCTAGGGAGTTTTATGCCCCACCTCGTTTACGAACCAACGACCAAAGATTAAATCGAACAGCACTTAATAGTGCGGAAGATATGAGAGATCTATTTATCGATACCTCATATGGTATTTTCGATGCAACTCCAATAGCAGCTTGGCAAAGCACTTCCGGTCAGTATTTGACTGCTATAAAATTGGTTAACCGTAAATCGTCCCCGGTCAAAGTAAATCCCTTTCATTTGAATATGCAATATTCCTATGCTGCCGCACAACATATCCAGCTGAATCAGAATAACGTACCTGGAGACACTACCATGCTTTATGTAATCTCCGACCGCCCCTTTAGTGACTCCCGGTATGAAAGCCCTGCTCCATGGGCTCCTGTGGCGTCATCACAACCAGCTGTGAATCAGTATCACCGCCAGGGGAGCAATAAATGAGTGGTGTAATGGTAGGGGAAAACCCAATGCTCAAGATTGGCGCTGGAGCGGTGTTAGTGGGCGCCATCGTAGCTGGATACGCGGCCTTCACCGCTCCAGAGAATAACCATGCTGACACTATTAAAGCGGAGCAGGGGGAGGGGGAGGGAAAGGTTACCATTGACCGCAGGCACACACGCCTTGGTGCTGACGCGGATACGCCAGAAACATCTGTTGAAGCACTAGCTAAAGCAGTAACAGACTTGAGCTCTCGCTTAGTACAGGTTGAAGAAGGGAAGAATACTTCAAGGAATTCACCGCCTCCAGTTGCACCGCCCATGGAGGCCGATAGCCCGACTGTTTTAGCGCTGAAGCAAAAGATCGAAGAGCTGGAGATGAAGCTGTCGACCAAAGAGAATTCAGAACCACAGCAGCCGGCGGCGACTGAAACGGTCGTGGACCCTTATCCAGAGCGAACCCAACCAGGGAAAGATTTCGGGTTGGAACAAGATGAAACGCCTGCAGGTAATGGAAGAAAAACCATTGACTTGCCTACGGTGCCAAACCTATTTAACCCAAATGGGAGCGGATCACAATCTGTTGGCCCTATATCACTGCCTGCTGATGGAGACGAGAGTTTGGAGTGGATTGTACCATCAGATGCTCAGCGAGTCGTTGATGAACAGACTGGGAAAGACGTACTCAAATACCCTAAGTTCAAAGGCTCCGGTTATCGGAATCTGCACACATCAAAGGGTACCAACTCAAACCTTATGACACTCTCTGATGATGAGAAAAAGGATAGCTTGATACCAATTTATACAATTCCAGAAAACTCCAGTTTTCTCGGTTCTGTAGGCGCTACAGCATTGATAGGTCGAGTTCCACTTAATAATCAAGTAACTGATCCATTCCCATTCAAAGTTGTAGTAGGCCAAAAAAACCTGGCTACCAACGGTATCAAAATCCCAAACCTTCAAGGGATGGTAGTATCCGGCTTAGCAAGAGGAGACTATACCTTAAAGTGTTTATATGGACAGATTAACAGCGTCACCTACACCTTTACTGATGGGACCATTCGCACTGTTTCTAGCAAAGGTAAGGAAGAAGGAGGGATAGGATATTTAGCTGATTACCAAGGTGTACCTTGCATATCTGGTAAGTACATTACTAACTTACCCTCCTATCTAGCTCAGACAATGGGCATTAATACATTCGCCGGGGCGGCTGAAGCATTTGCGAATGGGCAAGCGGAGATTACAAAGAATACTGATGGTAGTTCAAGTTCGTCAATAGTCGGCGAAAGTAACAGCATAAATTACATGCTTGGGAAAGGAATTGGAAAGGGGGTCCAATCAGGGTCTGAAGCACTTGCTGAACGTCAGCAAGGGGCATATGACGCTGTTTACGTACCTCCTGGAACCAGAGTAGAAATTCACCTTACCAGCCAAATAGACATTGATTATGATAAAAAAGGACGCAAGGTATCCCATGTTCAACAAACGAATCACTACAGCAACAATCGTGGTTTTGATTAACGCCGTCCTTGCTGGTTGTGCTAGTAAGGACGATGTAATTCCAAAATCTGACATCACCGCTGAAATGGTTTTTGATCAGACCATGGGGGGTGGCGCAAGTGCGCGTGATTATCGCATTATGACAACCCCTCAAATGGTTGGCGTCCAACCTGACATTGATGTGTATGAGTTGCATAACTCACCAAAACCACGTTATCAGGTGCTCCCGAATCCAACGCTTTATATTTTTGTACCTGCACATCTCACGGGAAAGGGGCGATCCCCGATCCCGGCGTACATCACTGAAACAAAAATGTTTGAACGTGACGAGTATGCTCTTCCTGGTGAACTCTATCCGTTAATGGATGCTCGGTATGATCAGAGTAAAGTTGCGGCAGATAATCAGCAATATCAAGACTAAGGTGAACTCGTGAGCTTATTTCAGGAAATTAAAGATATATTTATTCCGCAAGCAAAAAAATCATCTGCTCAGCAAAACCTGAAACACTGCAGTGTACAAACAGAAGTGGATCATGAAACCAAAGAAGTATCTTATGTTGATGAGTCCCGTAAGCCATCATTTGCAAGAAAGCTTGGGCCGGTTACACAAAAACTGGTCCAGTCACATTATCGACGCAACCCTAATAGCTTTGCCGATAGGCTTTCAATCACCGAATACCTAGAAGAAAGTAAAACCTTTATGCTTGAGGACTGTTATTCTCAAGCAGTAGTGTTCGCTGCATCTCCAATCGCAACAGAGGGGCGCTCCAAAGACCAAATTGCTGAACTTAGGAATACTCTTCAAGCTGCATTTAAGCAAGCATTCGGAATAGCTCATGGAGGATCTGATTGGGTTCTTCAGATATATTCATGGAAGGATGATGACCTTTATAGATATGTTGATGATATATATGCATCTATTCATGAGGAAGTTCGTGATACTGAATTCACAGAACAGTTCCTTGATGTTCTTGAGGATCATTTTCGTGGCATTAACCAGGCCGAAGGTATTTTTAAGGATGTTCAGGTCACTGGCAAACAATGGCGTGGCCAAATGCGGAGAACTTATTGTGTAATCTACAGGCGCTGCACGAAGATAGAAATGGAGTCGGCAAGTTTTGACCCGATAAATGATATTAATGAGGTTGCGGATCGTTTTTCTCATCTATTGTCATCTTCTGGCGTAAAGATTCGCCGCTTAGATGGCGAGACTGTATTTCGGTGGTTAACGGATTGGTTTAATCCCAACCCACCGATTACTAATGGTGATCGTGAGGCACTTTATCGACTGGTAGGCTACCCTAAGCGGAAAAAGGATAAGCCTTTTGGATTTAATCTGGCTGAGAGTGTTTTGTTTTCCGAGCCTATATCTGACCCTGACAATGGATGTTGGTGGTTTGATGATATGCCACATACATTCATGCGTTTTAAGGGATTAACTCAGGCTCCGGATATGGGGCAATTGACTGGTGAGGTTTCTAAAGGTACAGGGAAAAATCAACGATCGAGTTGCCTCATGGATTCTGTACCAGCCGGTGCAATGCTTGTTCAGACTATTATTTTTGTCAGCCCAACGAAAATTGATTCGCACCTCATGAGCTTGAGTTCGGCCCAAAAGGGGGAGACCCAGGAGGCGCAGCGGGCCCAGCAGGCACTCAATGAAGTTGAACTCCAACGTCAGAATGATCAGGACGTTTTCTATGCTTCGCAGGGCGTATACGTGCGCGGCGAAAATTTGGTTGATCTGCAGGACCGGTGCAAGTCACTCAAAAACAACCTCCTCTCTAACGGAGTCATGGCGCTCGACGCATCCACAGACCCCTTGATCACTGAATCTTACCCGCTGCACCTACCTGGTTGTTTCCAGCCAGAGTTGGATACGAAGCGCCAGTACATGCAGCTCTACTACTCCCAGCATTTGGCCAACATGTGTCCGATCTTTGGTCGCGAACAGGGAACAGGGAATCCAGGGCTTGTGGTATGGAATCGAGGGGGTGAGCCCCTTACGTTTGACATGTTTGGCAAAGACCGGGTTCGGGCTGCTCATGGGGTGGTTATCGGACCCCAAGGCTCAGGTAAGTCAGCCTCGTTGAACTATATGGCCGCCTCGGTGATGGCTGTGCATAGGCCACGGCTTTTCATCCTGGATAAAGGTGGGTCGTTTGAGCTGTTGAGTGAATATTTCGCCCAGCATGGCCTGACGGTTAACTACATGCGGATCAACAAGTCTGCCAAGTTTTCGCTATGCCCATTCCTCGATGCCGGCGAAGTTGTGAAGCAAATCGAAGAAGCCAAGGCGAAAGCTAAGGCGGCAGCCATGACAGCACAGCATGAGACGCCGGCTGATGATGAGGATGAAGATGAAGATGAAGATGATGCACCACGGGATCCCTTGGGTGAAATGGAGCAGTCCCTCTATATCATGGTGACAGGCGGCAATATGGAAGCATACGCCCGGATCACTCAGCTGGATAAAGCACTTATGCGTGCAGCCATTTTAGCTGCAGGGATTAAGAGTTACCGTGATGGAAAGAAAACACTGACCCAGGATGTTCGAGAAGCAATGCTCGAGATCGCGGAACGGGAGGCCAAGCTGGAACCTGACCAGCGTACCCGGTTAAAAGAGCTAGCGGCCTCGCTCGAAATGTACTGCACTGGCGAGCTGGATGCTCGAATGTTCAATACTGTTGGTGAACCCTGGCCTGATGCGGATGTAACAGTGCTTGATGTTGGCGTCTACGGTTCGGACCGATATCCAGCTCAGCTTGCTCTTGCTTACATTGGCTACATGCAGAGAGTAATTAACAAGGCGGAAGAAACACAGAACCAACGTCGTGATGTCGTGAATATTGTGGATGAAGCTCACCTCTACACCGGTAACCCCCTTCTTGGGTACCAAATAGCATTTGCTGTAAAAGTTGCCCGTAAGATAGGCCTTTGGATGTTGTTGGCCACTCAGAACGTAGAAGACTTCTCCAAAGGTGACGACATCAAGAAGGTGCTTGGTCTATTCGAGTGGTGGTTCTTGCTGAATATGGAATTCAAGGAGGTGGAGGATCTTAGCAAGTACCGAAATTTGACCCCTGAACAGAAAGTCATGATCTTGAGCTGCTCTAAGCAGCAACGGGCCTACACAGAGGGAGTTGTGATGGGTAACCCCAAGACTGTTGGCGAAATGTTGGTTCGTCAGGTGCCACCATCAATATTCTTGACTCTCGCCATGACAGACCCGAACGAAAAGAGCGAACGGCGTGCCCTGATGGAACAGTATGGGTTGTCTTCCCAGTACCAAGCCGCAGAGATGATGGCTCAAGAACTGAACCGCAAGCGGGGGCTAAAGATCAGGGCTCGCAGCTCGGACGCCGTGAGCCGCTCTCAACGCCTACAGGAGGCTTCCTGATGATGCTGGCAAGATGGCCCTGGACCGCATGGAAGAAAGCCTGGATGAAGCGCACAAACACTCTGAACCGAGGGCCTGATACTGATATCCCATATCAGCAGCCTGCAGCACTTGAGCTTAACGCAATGGTCCTGTTCGGGGATGGCCGGAATGGCATGGTTGAACGGCAGATGATTAGACATAGCTTGACGGTTTTCGTCATCCTGATCCCGCTCTTGAGCTCGCAAGTTAAAGCTACTGAAGTGCAGGTTACTCAAGTAGATGTGTTTACCGTGGATGGCCTTCGATATGACGTGGAAGGTGCTCAACTAGCTAAAAAGTTGATCGTACCAGTGCACATCCGGCAGATAGATGAAATCTACAAGCTTGAGATGGAATTGAGTGCCGGACTTCCCGCCTCTGAAGCGGAGGCTGCAGCAATCGCCACCAAACGGTTCGCAAAGCTGAGTAAAAAGAGTGTCCTTGATAAATATGCTACTACAGCAGAGTCATTGACGATGGCTCGGTCTCTAAATGTTGAGAAGGTACCTGCAGTTGTGTTTAATAAAAAATGGATTGTGTATGGCCTCGATCCGCTACAGGCCTACTCGGTCTTTGAAATGATGCGAAGCCGTGGAGAGTTGAACGGCTCGACAAGGGGGAATGGTGAATAAACTATCTCTAGGCGCGCGGATTGCAATTTTGTGCCTCATGGTCATAAGTGGAAAGGCGATGGCCATGGACGCCAATAACACTCTTCCTCATGGTGATAAGAAGGTCGAAATATTCGATCTAATAACGGACACAATGGACCTTTCATGTGTCGACTACAAAATCAAAGGAGTATGCTTCTGGCTTCACTGTGCCGGCCCATATTGTAGGGTCAGAACATCTAGTGTGGTCAGTCATTACAACCCAGATGTCATAGTCGAGACAGTATCAAATAGGGAGGCCTACCCACTCACCTGGTTGACGAAACCAATGTCACAAGTAACAGATCCACTAGCAAGGGGTCTGAATCATGGGTTCGATGTCGGGACTGGCGTCCGCGGATCGCCTACTGGTACTGCAACGAATAAGAACTTCTTCGATACGAATGTCTATGGAAACCCTGCCTTACTCGGTTTCAGGGATCTCGTGGGAAGCATGTTGAGTTTGTCTGGATTTTGTAATAGTGATGTCATGCCGTTCAACCCTTACTTCGTTTCGACTCTTGATCCGGAGTGGCGGATGGGACTTCTGGAAGCCCCATTATTGGTACTTCCATCCAACTTCAATCGCAAGATCTTTGCAAAGAGCGGAGATGCACTTAGCGGGGCTGTAGGAAGCGCACTCGGCGGGTATGGCGACATAGTTCAGTCGAGTGAACGCTTCGGGCACATATTCCCCAGAATTGGTTCCATCGTTAATCCGAACAGATATACCGGTTCAACAGTAATTGCCCAGCGGGCCGCTGATATTGTCACATCATTGAATGCACACATATATCAGAAATTACCAGACACTGCTGGTTCTGCCAAAGTATGGGCTCCAGTCCCTCCCCGTGAAGGAGATGATGAAACGGCCAAATGGCAAAGAAACTATCCACGCGGTAAGACTGGATGTAAGGCATTCCCTGCAGATTCGAGCGAGGAGTACAAGTACAGCGAGGATGACTTTTCTCCAACCCATAATTACCTCTACACACTTTGGCGACGGTATGAGTGCTGTGCCAGGAGAGGAACTTTCCTATATCGTATTTAATGAAGAGGGCCCATAATGGGCCCTTATATTATCGGGAACCTGATATCAAGGGGCCTATCGATACTTGCCAACCTGTTGTAGACAAAAGATCGTAAATATCGGTCAGCATGCGCGTAGATGAAGTGTGCCGAGCCGACATGAATTTTTCGATCAGGGCAATGGCATCTGGTTCATCAATAAAGGGGGTAACACGAGCAACAATCATTTCAAGATTACTCGATGCAAGCACCTCGTTGCTCTCTCGTAACTTGATATATGTACCAATTGTGGAGATGACAGCCTCACGATCCAATCTGGGTTCAGGTTTTTTCACTTTTTGAATGCACCTCTCTGAACATGCCGCTGCTTAGCCTGGTTATCCCCTGGTTGCTTTTGATTGATGAGCGCGATCAGCTCCATCATGCAATACAACCCTTCAACCTGTGCAGATGCTTCGGCTGAATCAAGATCTAGTGCCTGCAATTGCCCTTGAATCGCTTTCGCCATCTCTGGGTAGCTCATGTCCCAATTCATCGGCACTTGGTAATGATCTGCCGCCAATACAAGGTAGCTGAACATTTCGTGCCCGGTGTCTGCATGCTTCAGATCATCGTAGTAGACAGGCTTTGGAAGCTTGACTTGACCCATAAAACAACTCCTTCAATTACCAGGGGCCACGTTATCACGGTCTTGAAGCAATGCAACTTCTGGCAAGAAGGATAATCCACGTCCATTTATGCACCCCATTTCTCTGAGTCAAGCAAGTTAAAGTAGGCTGTTTCATGAACTTGGGGATGACGATGCAAAAACGAATTTTATCAGTGGCTTGTCTACTAGCCTTGGTTAGTGGGGCAACTTGGGCTGCTCAGTTTGATGAGCGAGCTGTAATAAATCAGCGGATTGGTGGTGGCCGACCCATCGATGCACCATCATCGACCGAACCATTCAGCAAAGCATCCGCCGGTTGGAATGCAGATCTATCGTGTTCTGCTATGAGCTTGAACAGTGAATTGCTTGGCAGCTTTAACTCCGGCTCCTTCAAACAGCTGCAATCATCACTGGTTGGTCAACTGATGGCTGCAGTGAATCCCACTAGCCTCATCGGGATGGCAATTCAGAGAGCGAATCCTGATCTCTATGACAGTTTGATGTCAGGGAGTATGACGGCTACAGATGCTTTCAATACCAACGTAATGACCTGCCAGGAGATGCAGCAGGGGGTTTTCGATGCATTGCCGGCTGGGGCTCTCAAGAATCTAACAGTGAGTGAGGAATATGCGGAGGCCATCAAGAAGCACGCGAACGGAAACTATCAGTTAAAGGATCTCGTCTTTAAGGATGGTTCGGCCGGGCGGAGTTATGACGATGGCAAGAAAGGCGTTGAGTTCGGTGTTGAGAAGAGAGGAATGATTGGTAAACCTATCAAGGTAACCGAACACACGTCATATGCTGGGTTCAATGCGTTAGCAGGCCGTGCTGCGACCGATAGCTCACCCTTACCTACATCAGCCACTAACGCTATGGGGATGGGGGCCGTATTCAAGTCACCCCGGGAGGCCAACAGCTTCATCTCGGATGTTGTGGGTGAAACCAGGATGTATACCGACAGTGACGCTTCCCCTCGTGAAGAGGATAGAGGCATAGGTGCGAAAGCGGCATATGCCAAGGAGTTTGAAGCAACCAATGCCAAGCTTCTCGATCTTGCAAGGCGACCTAGTTCTAACATCACCACCAAGGATCTCGAGAGCGCATCGACATCGAGTATTAAGGTGACCCGGGACCTGTTGCTTGCGATTAAGCAAATTCATCCAACAGAACAGGCGGCCTATGTATCGGCACTGGCGACCGATATCTCAATGGCCAACACTTACGAAAAACTTCTTCACTCTGTACGGATCATGGATGCTGGTTTGAGGGATGAAAGCGTGACTAACAACGAAGCGGTTCGGTCTGAAGCACTCCACAAAAGAGCCCTGCTCATCCAGGAGATGGACCTACTTGAGCGTGAACTTCGCTTCAAGAAGGAGCTCGCCGGCAGCGCACAGATAGACATTTTGCGCAGAGCAAATCTGGAGAACAAACCGGGCTCGTTCAGAACACCAACTAATGAATTACCTGTTGGCACTGCAAATTAATATCTTTCAGTAGAAAGCAATGGTTATCCATTGCTTTCTCTATAAACCCCTGGAGCTGAAATGAGAAAATACCTCCTTTTTGTTATTTATATACTTGCGGTGTTATTTTGTTCGATATTGTTGATACTTCTTGTCGACACTGATAGTGAGGCTTGGCAGCAATTTGCCCGTTGTGCCACAGTGGCAAAATGGATCATTGTGCCAATTCTAATAATTGCACTCCCGAAAATAATAGAGCGTGCAACAAAAAAGGAATTAACCAAAGATGGGAGGAAATTATTGTGGCAAAGCCAAATCCTTATGGCTGTGGCATTCACTGCGGTTGAAATAATGCATGGGGCACTCTGATGATTGTAAATGAGTGGATTGAACCGTACACGCTTATGATGGGTGTGCACTCAATGGGTGTGATCACAGAAATTCTTTGCTCCAGTGGATTGGTTTATGCACCATTTTTTGTTGCGATCGTTAAATCAATTGTTGAGGCAATGACTCAGGGCGTGGATGAGGGTAATGCCGGTGAATTAGCGGTGAAATTTCTTCGCAAAGAGCTATTGATCATTTTTCCAGTGTTTATTCTAGCCTTCGTTCCAATGGCGAACAGCCAGATGAGATTTGATGTCAACATTAGCAACTATTCTTGTGATGGAGATCAGCGAATCCAGGCACCTCCAACAACTAACCAGCAAATGATGATGGGGAATTTTCAAGGGGGTTACACCAAAGTGCCGGTTTGGTGGCTCGCGGTTCATGACTATTCTTCGACATTTACAAACACAGTTATTGCCAATACACCTTGTGCAGCTGACTTGCAGATGGCTTCTGTGAATATTCAGGCAGCAAATCTCGAAAATAGCTATGACCAGACGATCGCTGATAGTTGGCAACGAGCATGCCTCAGTCCGGCAGTTGGTGATGCAACCCGTAGAGGAAGTCTTGACGACTCTACCTGGGCTGGCTCCCAGTCACTGCGTGAATTTTATAAGAAGGAACAAAATACGGTTTTAATAAGCAGGGAGTCCGCTATCGCAGCTGGCTTGCCGGTTGGGCTATCTGAAGGCGGTGAGGTGAGGCTAAATTGCGATGTCGCATACCAGCATATAGAGGCTGCAGCAGTTTCGGCTGCAAGAAGCCAGTCGCAAGGGTCACTGGAAATATTGATAAACGCTTCACAAGACTCAGAGACAGAGAAGAAGTTGGCGATGTCGAAGGTAGCCAAAGTGCAACCACAAGCAAGCGCCCAACTCACTAATCTATTCGCAGGCGAAACAGACCACACTGTTGCACCAGACAGCGCTTCTGGTTACATGAAGGAGATGATTGGGTGGCTAGGAACTGCGGTGGGAAATTTGCTAAAGGCGCCGGGCACGATTGTGTTGAAGAATACAACACCGATCCAAATCTGTGTTATGCAGATGGCTCTTATTATGGCCACGCCAATTTTGCTGGTATTCTCTGGTTTCAATATAAAAACCGCTCTTGCTATCAGTGCTACATACTTTGGGCTTGAATTCACGTTGGTCTTTGTAAATCTGGCCACCTGGATGGATAACACCCTCAATCTATTCTTCTACTCAAGTATAAACGGTGGGGTTGGGGCGGGCTCTGCAACATTCGTGTCTGGGCTGCAAGAAAGCATCTTGACCAGAGTTGGTTACACCTCATATGACTTGCTACCAAAGTTGTGGATGGCCCTTATGGCATATGTCGGCATTAAGGGTGGTAGCCAGATGATAGGAAGTGCCTCTCAAGGAGTGGAGCAGAACGTAAGCTCTGGGCTCAATACAGGCGCTCGCATCCAGCAACAAGCGGGAAGCATGGCGAACTCCGCCGGCAAGTCATTCATGAAGTCGGGCGGAAAATCATCATGATCGCGAACCATTGGATTGATCCGTACACCCTCTTGATGGGGGTACACATGATGGATGTTGTAGTTGAAGCATTGTGTGTAAGCGGCCTAGTCTATGCTCCATTCTTTGTGGCTATAGTTCAGTCTATAGTTGAGGCCATGACCCAGGGGGATGATGAAGGGAATGCCGGAGAGCTAGCCGTTAAATTCCTGAGGAAGCGCTTACTCGGCATATTTACTGTATTTATTCTGGCCTTTATTCCTGTGGTGGATGTGACAAGCAATATCACAACACGGCCTGCAAATTCGTGTGTTGATCCTGGTGCACCAAATCCAACAAACTCTGTTATCAGTATGGTCGGAAATTTCAATAGCTCGAGTACCAAGGCGCCATTGTTTTGGGCTGCCGTGCATGACTTCTCAAGTATCACCACAAACGTGGTTATCTCGACAACACCATGCGCTGAGGACATCGCAGCAATAAATTCAAACGTAAATACCGCAAATTTCACTAACCCACAAGATCGAGAACTAGCCCAACAATGGGGCAAGAGTTGTCTCGCACCCGCTTCCGGCAAAGTGTCCCAGGGTTCGAAGTTTGATGGTGCCTGGTGGATAGGCCATCCTGATTTCATCGCTCAGTACAAGAAGGAAGGGAGTGTTGTTCTCGTTAATAGTGAGGTTGCCGCCGGCCTGGGTATGACCGGTGATAGTTCTGGCGGACAAACAATACTGGGGTGCAATCAAGCCTTTGTTCATTTGATGGATAGTAGCTTGCAGCGCCTAAATCAAACCGATGGCTTTCCTGTCATGCTGAAGCAGATGGCCGAAAAACATAATCTCTCAGAGCAAGAGATCGCGTATCGGCTTGCTGGTGAGATGATTGGTAGTACCAAAAGAGCTATTGGTGATGCCTTCCAATTACCAGGCGGTAAGATAGTCGTTGAAGATAGTGTGGGTACCAGATCCAACAATGAGGATAGTGAAATTGCTCAGATGATCGCCGCATTCACAACATCGGTTGCGAATGCTGTCAACGCTCCAGACGCAATTGTGTTCCGCCAGTCTATCCCGATTCAGATGGCTGTTGCGCAAATGATTCTTCTGTTGGTTATACCCATCATCTTGGTATTTAGAGGCTTCGACATCAAAGTTACCCTGCTGCTTGCGGGTCTCTATTTCGGGGTTGAGTTCACTGCTGCGATCGTGGCGTTGGCAACCTGGGTAGGAAGTTTGGTTGATGTTATATTTGCTACCGTTTCCACGAATGGAACATATGCTCGTGCCGCAGCTCTTCAGCTCTACACCTATTTGCCTTGGGTCTGGTTCTTCATCCTGGGGCTGGTCGGCATACAGGTTGTCATGCCGGGAATTGGGTCGCATGGCGCCGACTTTGGTGGTTCATCTGGGAACGTCGGGAAACTGCTCTCAATGGCCAAGGGGGGGGCCGGACTAGCCACAAAAATGGGAGCCTCATTCATGAAATGACGTTGATAGACCACAAATGTTCACGATATGAAAATGGGGCCTTTGGCCCCACTTTCGATTCTGATGGATAGTGGTTCAGTCATCAACCCCATTACGATGCCAATCGTATTGGTTTTCAAGTTCAGCCTCTGCCCTGTCAGATTCAGACCTACCCGAATCATGGTCAGCGGAGAATGCGCTTGAGTTTCTCAAGTAAATGGCCGAGAAAATTCCAACCACAATCGTAATGAATGGCACCTTGAATGCCAAAAACAGAACCGTAAAACAGATGCCAAACATGGCAGGGTACAGCAGGAACAGATCCCCGCTAGTTGTTTGCCAATAGAACAAGGAGTACATCCACCAGGCAACCAGAGCAGGCAGGAGAACTGCAGCTATGGACACCCTACCACCGAGCATTGGCCAACGTAACCTATGGCAAATTTTTGCAATAGCCACGACACTAAGTAGCATTATGCATCCAGCCAAGATACTGAATGACAATCCACCATGATGAGCCTTTACTGTGAACAACCCTGAGACTAATTGAATTTGATTGATTGCATAGTCAGCTTCTGTGGACTTTGTAAGTTGGTAGACCACATATGAAAATGCAAGAGGTCCATTTACAGGCATCAGATTTCCTGATTTTCTTTCAACCCAAATCAAGGCATTGGTGCATATCTGATTGATCACTTTCATCACCCCCTATCAACGTTGGCAGCTGTGTGCAACCGAGCAGCTTCGGCACACTCCTGGATGAGATGAGAATATCTTGATAATTTCTCCCTCTTGAGCTCGTCGAGCCAACAAAACAAATTTTGATATTTCCTTGAATATCTGCTCGTCGCTCCCCAGCACCACCTCACGCCGGGTCCCCTTGGTTACGACTACTGCTCGATGGATCGGCATTTCTGAACGTGCAGCGAGGACGGATGCCAACAGTTGAACAATGTCAGATTGGTACACTCGGCCCGCACGGCTCTTGTATTCAACCATCACGTTTTGACCGTTCTGGGTGGCAATGATGAAGTCAGGTTTCGCTGTTATTCCGTACTTTTTGTTGATGAACAGCTTCGATTTTCGCCCTTGGTCGGCATAAACTATCTTGCCCTCAATCCCTAAAGGTGAGCCAGGCCGATGTGACCTGCGCCGAGCCAGGTACAACAGTGCGACAAAAACCACGAAGGCAATGAGAAATGCCATAATTATGCATCCTTATTTCCTGCCACCATCCGGGCGAAAGCCAGGACCAGTGAGGCAACTGCAGTCTGTGCACCCGGGAGGGGAGATAGCAACTTGATGGCGAAGGGGGACAATGCATAGTAAGCCTTGATCAATATGCGGCCAAGGTAATGATGGCTCAGATAGCTATCTCGCCAATCCCGTAGTCGCTGTGTTGCTGGATGGTTCGACCCTAGTGCATAACTCGCTACGAAGCAGCGCTGGTCCTGTGTTTGTTGTTCGAACACCGCCGCGGTCACGCTCTCATGACTTGCTGTGCCATAGTCAGCCTTTGCCTGGCTCTGAGCACTCGCAATCACCCCTTGTTCTTGTAGGCTGCTGCCATGCGGACACCATGCCATCTTGCCGATTTTGCTGGCACTCACCAGTTTCCTGTCGTTCATTCCGGCTACCCTCGTCTCATTTCAGCGGAAGGACTTACCGCTCCATATTATCGCAACCTGACAGGGTGCAAGCACGAGGTGAGCGATTGTTGAGAGATTGATGGTCGGCGGGGGGGGGAGCTTCACTGGGCAGGGTTACAGCGAACAACACCTGGATCGCATGCCGAAGACTCCCGTGGCTAGTAGTGAGCAAGCTGGGGGTTGTAAATTTTCCATCAACGTGCGAGATTATAAAGTAATTACTGCTATGCAGTAGTAGGCGACCAAGGGGTTAAGCAAGTCGCCCTGTCTGTTGACAGATCCCAGCGTCCAATTTCCTTGTCGTGGGTACATCAAACTGCTTTCTGAGTGGTTTGATGTACCCACGACACGATAGGAAATTTCATGGACATAACCTTCGCTGGTGAACTCGCCGTTTTCTCTGCCTGCTGCATCGCCGGGTGGCAGATTTCAAAACCTGTGATTGCCGTATGGCGATCCCTCACTTTATCCCACCCCACGAAAGCCAAATTTCGTTCCTGGTGATTTGCAAGTCCCCTTTTCAGGGGCTTGCACACTCAATTCCATCATACGTCAGCATCATGCAGTTTCCCTTGATTCTACATACCCATACTTGGTTGTATCGGCATGATGAATTTCGGGCAACATGCCTGAATAGCTAGTCCGTGTAACCATCTAGCAGCCATTCGGCACCACGCACATCAAACCCAACCAACAGGTTAACTCTTAACTAGGCTCACGCCAGATTTTAAGGTAGGCAATATGGAAACCATCATAGTCTTGGGGTTCTTCGCTATTCTCGTTTTTGCCTTTGCCGGCGGAATGAGGGAACAACTGCTCAAAAGCACTGAGGCTGACCAGCGCGAACTGGATGGCCATCGCAAAAAAGCCATGATGGCAGAAGCCGCCACAATGGCTGCAGACATCATCAAACAAGAGTTTAGTAATGAGTTGTCGGAGGTACGTTTTAAAGCAGCAGTAGAGAGCGCTGTTGAGGAACGTCTTCGTGCAGCAGGGGTCGTCGGCGCTACCGTCAATCCCGCGGCCGCGAGGCCCGCTAGACCTGCTAGACCTGCTCAGGCAGAGGCTAGTTGGCGCGCCCAGGCTGCAGGGATGAACCTTCATCCCCAAAGCTCAGATGAAAATGAAGTCGAACAGCAGGCGTACCAGCCTGCTGAATACTCACGGGAACAAGATTTCCCTCAAGCACGTCCAATGTGACAAAGAGGCTGCCCCAGGGCAGCCTCTTATCGCATGCAGTTATGTGAATCGGCTCAGGAAAGCACGCTTTTTCCTGAGATGATTTGCCAAGTGGCAAAGAGCGATAGGGGTTTTAAGTCGCAGGCGTACAGCCACCCAACATCAACCACATAGGATTACGACTATGAGAATGAGCAACAAGACAAACGAGGTGAGGCTTGGCGGTTACGTGAGCCATGCCGACATCCGGATGGGTCAATATGGACCGTATGGCCCGGCAACCATCGCAATCGATGATGGTTATCGGGACCCCAAATCAGGACAGTGGGTAGATCGTACCCAGTTCATTCGGGTGGAGCTTTCTGGGGAAAAAACCCCAGCCATCAAGAAGGGTGACTATCTTGAAATTTCTGGGCGGCTCGCCTTTGAATCTTGGGAACAGGGTGGGGTAACCCGTTCTGGGCTAAAGGTTAAGGTGGCGTGTATCAACGTACACATTCCGGTCGAGGCAATAGCTTGTTTGAAGCAGTCCGGCTTTGCCAAAAACTCGCAAGGGCGGCCTCAGCAGAGTCAGCAGAGTCAGCAGAGTCAGCAGTCTCAAAGACCTCAACAAGCCTCACGCTCGCAACAACCTCAGCAAAACTGGGGGCATCCCCAGCAACACCAGGCCAGCCCCCAGCAACAGCAGGGACCCCGGCAACAGGAATATGACCACCGTCGCCGCGCCTAACCAATCAGCCTGAAATGGCAACACCAACCAGCCTCGCATTGACGAGGCTTTTTTTTTGGAGAAAAACATGGCTATTCAAACCGTAGATAAAATTCTTGGTGTCCAGATCGACGAAGTTAATGACACGCTTCGAGACCTGTTGTTCTTAGAAGTGATCTGCGCTGGCTACAGTCCGACTACGTTGGATTTCAAGAAGACCATTCGGTTCATCGAGCGCACCCAGCTCAACCCTTTCGATGGGACGTTGTTTGCTCGTCGCACCAACCTGGGGATTGAGATCGGGCTGCGTGTAGATGGATGGCTGCAGCTTGCAAAACAGGCTGGCGTCAGAGAGATCATCCATACCTACTCCGAAAACATCCTTACCTTCGCTGAGATGGCTAAAGATGTTCGTGGGCATGAGTGGATTGAGACTACATTGGTAGCTGCTGATGGCGGGCGGTTTGTGCACCGGGAGTATCTGGCTGAGAACTTCTTCAATACAGAAGCCTGGTGCCATATGCCCAATAGGTCGTTGGGCCACAAATCGACTGCTCAAACGATCCGGTTATTAACTGGCGTTTACGCAGCAGATGAAAGCCAAGCGAGTATCAGTCCTAAAGATGGGGGGCTTACTGTCCTCGTAGATAGTGGACCGGCCGCCCAGGTCGAAGCGAAGCCAGCAGAAGCGCCGGCCGCCCAGGTCGAAGCGAAGCCAGCAGAAGCGCCGGCCGCCCAGGTCGAAGCGAAGCCAGCAGAAACGCCGGCCGCCCAGGTCGAAGCGAAGCCAGCAGAAACGCCGGCCGCCCAGGTCGAAGCGAAGCCAGCGGAAACGCCGGCCGCCCAGGTCGAAGCGAAGCCAGCGGAAACGCCGGCCGCCCAGGTCGAAGCGAAGCCAGCAGAAACGCCGGCCGCCCAGGTCGAAGCGAAGCCAGCGGAAACGCCGGTGGCTCATGACGATGCAAAACCAACCACACTAGAGGAAATTATCAAATTCCCATGGGGTGGTTACTTACCTTCAGATCGGTTGCGTGGGGATGTCCGGATCGGTTTTGGCCGGACAGTTCAGACAAAGCAATGGGGTGCTCTTCGTGGGTACTTCAAGTCAACCAGAATGAGCGATGATGATCGCGCATGGGTGCTAGCCGCTCTCGACCAGATGGAGGCTGTCACTCATGGGTAAGGATGAAGATCTCGTGGTTCGCCGCGGTTTAAGACCTTTGTAACAACAGAATGAGGGCCTTTGGTCCTCTTTCTCATTCTCGAAAGAGTTATTCGTAGATAGATGAAAACGACGAATTACTCTCGGGTGATCACGCGAATAGGCCTGCAAATCGCGCTAGCGGCCAACACCAACCCGGGCGAAAGCCCATAACCAAGAACCGTAGGGGAGAGGCTGCCCTACGGGCCGCCCTCCTTCTCTATGGAGGGCACCATGATACTTTGGCAACGAGACATGTTTGATTCTGATAAGGATGTGCTATTCATCCCCTCAGAACGGGCAATAAAGCCAAAAGGCTCAACGAAATCTAAGGCTGTTGTCAGTGAGCCTGTTTCACTGACCAATAACAGTGCAATGCCATTACCGTTGCTGTTCCCGGAACTGTTCCAGGAAGACCAACCGGATCTGCAAGACAGGCCTGAAGAGGGCTCGCTTGTTTGGTCCGATGACGGTATAGCAACTCTATGCGGTGTTGTACTGAATGATGCCATTTATGGCCTGATTTCACCAAAGTGCGGCACTGAATCGAGGGAGTTGGGGATCGAATGGTTGTTCAAACAAGAGCTTGCACCCTTCAGCTTTAGGCATTGCTGCATCATGTTAGATGTCAACCCCGAACGCATGCTTGCTGGGATTTTCCGGCAGGTAGTCACTAGGCGGAACTATCTACGACGGTGCTCAAAACTGAGCCACAAGGAACATGAACTGCTCCTGTGGCTTGAAATGCAGGGCTGGCTGGATGAGGTTATCTCGATGGCCATGACGGACGAAGATGACGGTTGGGATTTCAACCCAACAGCCACCTACGCCCATTATGAGCGGCAACTTAACCGGCCAGACAATTACCTATATTAATTAACCTGTAAACTAGGGGGCTTACGGCCCCCTTATTTCACTGAACACACCAAGAACATTCACGTATAAATACTTCCGGTCAGCTACATCCCGGGGAGATAAAATATTATTTTCTTTCGTCAGAGGGCAAACCAGCCCTTCCTGAGCCATTTCCTATGGCTCAGGAAGGTCGGGTTGCATTATCCGCTGCAGCCTTAAACTGTGTGCAGAGGAATGCTGATATTTGATTTTTAATTATAAGGATTGCAGCTATATCAGCCTGTCTCAGGAATATTTTTATGCCGCGCACAAGCCCGGTGGCTTTACTGCACCTGTGATGGCCAATGCGCGTAAGGCTAGGTCTTCGTTGTAATTAGACCTGTGTAACGGCATCTGAGCTAAGAGATGAGATATGTACCTTCTTCAAAAGTCATTTAACAATGATTTATTTATGGTCCAAGAGGTTCAACCAGAAGATGTTGAAACTTGGCTAGAGAACCGCGTTTCATTGTTCGCGTCGGAAACCCATGCGGCATATGCGCAAACATTACTTGGCACAATGCAGGCGCCAAGCTGGACCCCGGACTTCAGAAAGTATGGGACCATATTATCACCGGATTTCCCTTATTTTTGCGCCGAAAATGTAAGGGAGTTCAATGATGCATGGTTGCGCATTATGGCAACAGAAGTTCGTCTCCGCATTATGCAGAAATTAAATTTCGTAGAGGAGATTCATTTCAGCATATCGGACATCATGAATCCGCCTCCAGCTCCATGGCTGTGCTTGGTTGATCGCGAGAGTCAGACTGTGTTGGTCGTTGATCGCACCGGTACGGCATTGGGGGGGAGTGAGAAAAACCTTGTCATGGCAGTCAAACACAGATTTCGTTTTAATCGAGACTTGCTGGCCCCCTCAGGAAAGCATCTCGAGATGATAGAAGTGCGCCTGGGGTCAATCACCTAATTAGGTGCAGGGCTGGCTGGCTAGCATACCGCGGTCAGTCCATCTATTATGTAGGCGTTTTGATTGCTGGCCCGGAAGTCACCTCTGGGCTGAGGAATGGATAACGGTTTCTTAAAGGACGCCTGATGCAACAAGAAAACAAGCGTGGCTATACCCCGCGCAACATTATGACACTAGCCAAGAAGCTTGGAACGCTTGAGCAGCGTAAAGAACTGCAGGCCTTGCTGACTACCTACATCGAGAATGAAGAGCTTGAGCTGCTGAGACTGGAAGAGGAGCAAAATCAAAAGGCCGCCAAAATCACCGAACTATTCGAGAGAATGGCAGATTCCGGGATTGATATTCAGGATCTAGTCGCGGCATCGCAAGGGCGACCAAGCACAGGCAAGCGCCGGCCTTATAAGAAACGGCAGAAGCAGCAAGAACCAGAGCAACCGGCTCAAACTCCTCAAACCTCAACCACCGATACCCCCGGTAGCTGATGATTCACCCGGAGCGGCTACTGGCTCCTGATGTGATGGCCAAGTGGATAAACTGCCACTGTGCAGCTTATCCACTGGCATTAAGTGTTACTCCAGCCCGCTGAATAGCAGCTGCTCATGCAAGAAATAAAATCGTTACTTTTCAACCCCGCCGACATGACTGGCATTTTTTGAACTAACCGGACGGTCACTTAGTTGCCAATTACCGGGCCCGTAGGTTAATCTGTCTGAGTCCTCGGTGCCTATTAGTGGACGAGCCGCTTGGCTCGGCACCAACTTCCAATCCTCCGGTCTTCTGCCGACTTCCTCACCCGTGATCTATCACCCAAGCCCTCGCAGGCTGATTCTGCATGTCCGTTCGCCGGTATTTCTCCGGCGCCAGCTTACATGCAGAAACAGCCCAAGGCTGTCTCATGGTACTCGGTCTGCAATGTGCCACTCGCGACCAACCCCAACCCGCCCAACTAGGCAATCCCCATTAAGGAACTTGATATGTCCAATGTGAACTATCTCCCCCCCAAAGCACTGCGCCGCCTACTGGCAGAACAATGCCAGCAAAGCGGCATCGATGGTGTTGATGTGCTTCTGTATGCAGTGATCGGTGAGTGGCTTTGCCGCCGGTACGGATCGACTGATGATTGGAGCCTGCCCGAAGAGGCCGTGACATGGCTTGCGGCAGAGTCGGGCTTTAAAGAGGACCAGCGAGTGAAGGCAACTTACATTGCCAGGCTCATCTGTGACTACCATGCCGGCCGCAAGTCTGCGCATTGCCCTATTTTCACGATCACCTGTGATTGTGGTCGGCAGGTGAGCCGGAAAGGGCAGGAAGCCCATCGCTACCCAATGTACCGTTGCACCTGTGGCCGCAGCTGTGGCTATCACAAAGGTGATGGATGGCCATTGGGTTTGATGGCCGACCGCGACGCTCGCCGCTGGCGTGGCATATTGCATCAAGCTTATGACCAACTGTGTGAACAATGGCGCATAGACAATAAACGCGGCTATGTGAAGCTTGCTGCGTTGTTGGGCGTTCCTCTGCACCAGTGCCATTTCAGTTTGGTGGTCGAGGTCAATCGAGCAATGGAAATCCGCAACATCATGCTTGAGGAAATTGACCGTATTCAAAGAGAGGGGCAAGGAGTTGGCGGGGTATCCCAACAGCTGTCCCTGGTACCGTGATTCGATCAACCCGGGAGCAATACTCTCAAGACAAACCCCTGGCCAAGCTGGGGGTTTTTCGTGTTCAGGCTATCGTCCGATTGACTGCTGGCCAGGCACACATCATCCCCCTGAGCCCTACCCGTGATCTTTCACCCAAGCCCTCGAGGTTGATTCTGCATGTCCGTTCACCGGCATATCTCCGGCGTCAGCGCACATGCAGAAACAGCCCTGGCTGTCTCTATGGCACTCGGTCTGCAACGTGCCACTCGCGACCAATACCAATCCGCCTCTAGGCAATTCTAAGGAACAACCGATGCTCTTAACCAAAGCACATGTGCGGAAGTGTCCGCATTTTAATGACGATCTGTTAGGTCAAGAACCCAGCGCCTCGATGATCGAGTTTCTGGCGAAATTCAGTGAGCCTGAAGATCAAGAGATCTGCTTCGGCCGGCTCATGGAGGTCATGCAAGACTATTTGCACTCGATTAGGGTGCAGATCGGTCTGAGCTTGATTGAAGCCAACGGCGGCTCTGGGCTCTCTCTGGAGCTAAGTGATGAGAAAGGGGCTCTAGCCGTAGTCTTCCCCGAGCCTTCTGCTCGGGGGGGGTATCGTGTGAGCTTCTACGATGTCAATGGCCCCATCACGCATGAACTGTTCAGTTCTGTTAATGAATGCGTACTTCATGCCATCAAACTCGGATATCGCAATCACGCTCCTGGGCGACTTGATCAATTAACTGACCTTCGTTCGTGGAGGCGTGGTGTGAAATGGGCTTCGCTGCTATTGCGATACCACGGGAATCCGTACCAGTTTTTGCTAGACCACCCTGACTATCTCGATAGTTGAACTAATCCCCGGGCTTTGCGCTCGGGTCATTCATGGCGCTTGGTCTGTAACGCGCCACCAGTGACCAACCCCAACCCGCCCTACCCGGGCAACCAATTAAGGACAACACATGGACAACTTCGATCTCTTCGAACACATCGATTTTCTTGATGAGCAAGCTTGTGCAATCAGCATTGCGGAGCCCTCCTTGGCGCAGCCTCAGGCCACAATTTACCGTGGCGACAAGTGGGATCAGCTGAGGGAAACTTTGCTGAACAACGAGGAACTGATGGCTGCGATCAGTGATACGACCGGGCAGCCACTGTCCAGCATGATCACTGAAGCTGTACTTGCCATCCGAGCCACCTTACTCGATGGGTTTACCATCTCTCTTGCGCTCAGTGGGGGGAAGGATTCGACGGGTACTCTACATCTGCTGCTGTTCGCGATGATAGGGCTAGTTCGTGAGGGCCGCGGCAACGAGATCTCTGCCTACCACTGGATCAGTCACACTGATACACAGGTCGAGAATCCTGAAGTGCGCAATCTCGCTGACCGGCAGCTTGCCGCGATACAGGAGCTCATCGACAAGGAGCGATTGCCACTGGCTATCGTAGTTGGCAAGCCAAGTCTTGCATCGTCTTGGACAGGGCGTGTTTTGACTGGCCGAGGCCTTCCCACGTATGTCACTAGCTCCTCGCCACAATGCAGCATTGACCTGAAGGTAACAACAGGCAACAGAGTGAAGGCACAGATGATCAAGCGCATGCCGAAAGATATGCGTGAGAAGGTTTGTCTAGTGCTGGGTTCTCGTGATGCAGAGGGCGCTACCCGAGCTGGTAATATCGCCAAGCGCGGAGGACACGCCACAGCGCCGGTCAAAACAAGTGCAGGGTGGGAGCTATACCCCATTCGGCACTGGTCGCAAGGGGATGTGTGGGAACTGCTAATGAGCTGCGGTAACGACGCATCAGCGCATTTGCCATTACCAAGCTACCAAGCCAATAACAGAGAACTGGCTGAGCTGTACCGTGATGCAACAGGTGAATGTATCTGGAGTGCAAGCGAAAGGAAGGTCTCTGATGCCTGCGGCGCTAGAACTGGATGCTGGACTTGCCTTCGAGGTGGTACAGATAAAAGCATGGAAAACATGCTTTATCATGAGGTCAATGGGGTTAAAACCCTGGTTGACCGTTACGCCTACATGGTGAACCTTAACAACATCCAACGGCTTTTAGGTGTCAAGCAATGGTCTTGGGAAGATCGTCATCCTGTTGGAAGGACAATCTACGCTGGTGGATTCATTAAGGTACAGCCTGACGTGTTTTCGCCTAGTTTCTTAGCTCGACTGCTGCGTTTATGCTGTTCTGCAGACTATGTGGAGCAGCAAAGGGCAGAGGAGCTGGAGATGAAACTACTCCTTGGTGAAATTGAGGACAACGACTATAACCAGCGCATGTCTAAACCCCAGTTCCGGATTGTGTCACCTGAGCAGTTGTTACACGTGAGTTGGCTGTGGGATTTCCACTGCTTTCATTCAACGCCATTCCAAGCGATAGAGATTTATCGCAGTGTCTGGGAGGATGGAAACATAGAGCTGCTCACAGAAGTTGAGTTAACAACAGCGGTACCGGCGACCAAGATTCCGCAAGAGTTTTGGCTGAAGATCCCAAATCTTAAATGGGGGTCTGATGAGCTGACCGATGGGCTGTCCGATCCGATGTTGTCGGCCACCTACTTTGATGGCCAAGACGATCGGAGGGCTGCCACCAAGGTTCGCACTCATGATGGAAATCGCACAATCGGGCCGGTAGAGACAGCAAAGCAACTGACCATTGATGGTGATGTTGCTAGCTGGATCATCTGGGAAGAGTATGACCGGATGAGAGAATCCGCCCAGGCTGGTGAGATGACGAACACTGCTGCAGTTCTATATCTGCTGCGCTTTGGTGTGGTGCAGATCACACCAAGCAAGGTTGCAGATATGCATATGATGGCCCAACGTGGCCAACGTATGCGGCAAATGGGGTTATCTGGTGACCAGTCGTTAATGGGCATCTACTGCCGAAGTGACTTGGAAATTCTGAGTACCCCTGAGTACCGGCAAATCGTCCAGGCGGAATACCGTCGTCACGAGATCAAACATCTGGCCAGGGCGAGACAAATGCGCAGGCTATGTTGGATCAGCTTCACGCTGGACTACCATCGTCAGAACAACACCGCCTTCTGGGCCGATGTTGAGCATGTTCTGTTTGCTGAGCAGGAGGTTGAGGCACAAGAGCAAGCCAAACGTATAGGGTTCGATCTGGAGTGCAGGATTTCCTCTGTGATTGCTGTGAGGGTCGCTCGGTTAACAAACGGCGGGATCAACGCAGCATCGCTGCAACTGGAAAAGCGATGGAAAAGGCAGATTGCAGCCAGCTTATCGCAACTCCGCGGCAAAGTCGGTTCATTGGTGCGCAAGCATCTTGATACCGAGCTAGTCCGGTTGCAACGTCAGTTGGAGACAGGGGAGGGGGTTTCTCCCTCATCAGTTTTTAGTGACGTAGCCTACCCTAACGTGACTTATGCATATTCCGGCCGATCATGAACACCAATTCCGATTCAACGTGAACACCATTTCCGGACCAATGTGAACGCTCATTCCGGTTCAACCTGAACACTTCGCCCCTCCTTTCCGGAAACAGTGTTCAACATCCCGGAATCACTGTTCA
>NZ_JAGKRI010000029.1:0-504 GCF_017939255.1 Aeromonas sp. Prich7-2 | reverse complement strand
CTCCCCTGCGGTATCGGCAGACACACTCATGCACAGTGGGCTCTGCTCCGACAGAGACATGGTCATATGGCACTCGATAGCCGCCGGACTGATGGTCTTGAACCGGCCGGGAAAGTCAGCCGCCAGACGCCGGTGCACCGCGAAGGAGGTGCCATCGTGCAATAACACCTGCTTGAACGCGCCGAGGGAGGCCGCTTTGAGTTGATGGTCGATACGCAAGGCGATGGCCCGTTCGACCAGCGCTTTCATAAACAGGGCAAAGCTCTCTTTACGCAGCTGATTGTGAAACGGTTTGTAAGAAACCTGATGCTCTTTCGTCAGCTGCAAGGCATTGAAATGACGGTGTAAGCTGGCAATGTCATTGACCTGGTCGCCCCCCATGGCCCGCAACAGTGCAGGTACGAGCATGGCAGGGGTAATGGCGCGCTGACGCAGACAAAACTTGCAGAGCCGAGCAATGCGCTCGAGTGCGGCGGGAGCCAGGAGTTGCTCCAGATAGTGATT
>NZ_JAGKRI010000236.1:0-296 GCF_017939255.1 Aeromonas sp. Prich7-2 | reverse complement strand
ACGGGTGAGGTCCGTCAGGCACAAGTCTTTGTCGCCGTGCTCGGTGCGTCCAACTACACCTTTGCCGAGGCCACCTGGTCACAGTCACTGCCGGACTGGCTGCAAAGCCATGTCCGTGCCTTTGAGTTTTTCGGCGGGACACCGGCACTGCTGATCCCCGACAACCTCAAGAGCGGTGTCAGCAAGGCTTGCCGATACGATCCCGAGCTCAACCCCAGCTACCAGCAGTTGGCCGAGCACTATCAGGTGGCGGTGATGCCAGCTCGTCCTTACAAGCCCAAGGACAAGGCCAAGGC
>NZ_JAGKRI010000235.1:0-467 GCF_017939255.1 Aeromonas sp. Prich7-2 | reverse complement strand
CTGATCCCCGACAACCTCAAGAGCGGTGTCAGCAAGGCTTGCCGATACGATCCCGAGCTCAACCCCAGCTACCAGCAGTTGGCCGAGCACTATCAGGTGGCGGTGATGCCAGCTCGTCCTTACAAGCCCAAGGACAAGGCCAAGGCGGAGGTGGGTGTGCAGATCGTCGAGCGCTGGATCCTGGCCCGTCTACGCCATCAGACCTTCTTCTCGCTTGCCGAACTCAACCAGTGCATCCGTGCCTTGCTGAACGAACTCAACGAGCGTCCGTTCAAGCAACTGCCCGGTAACCGACGTGACGCATTTGAGCAGTTGGACCGCCCGGCACTGGGACCACTGCCGGTGCATCCCTATCGCTATGTCGCCATCAAAACGGTCAAGGTCAACATCGACTATCACGTCAGTTATGAGCAGCACCATTACTCGGTGCCACACCAGTATGTGGGTCAGCAACTGGAGCTCCATGC
>NZ_JAGKRI010000234.1:0-293 GCF_017939255.1 Aeromonas sp. Prich7-2 | reverse complement strand
GCCGGTGTCCCGCCGAAAAACTCAAAGGCACGGACATGGCTTTGCAGCCAGTCCGGCAGTGACTGTGACCAGGTGGCCTCGGCAAAGGTGTAGTTGGACGCACCGAGCACGGCGACAAAGACTTGTGCCTGACGGACCTCACCCGTGGTCGGCGACACGATGGGCACCGTGGGCCCGCAGTAGTCGATAAAGAGCTTTTCCCCCGCCTTGTGGATCTGGCGCATGGAGCGCTTTTGCAACTGACACCAGGACTTGTAACGGTCACAGAACTGGGAGTAGCTGTAACAGCTATT
>NZ_JAGKRI010000233.1:0-793 GCF_017939255.1 Aeromonas sp. Prich7-2 | reverse complement strand
CCGAAACTCCTTGTTGGGTTTCGGATTTTTTTATGCGTATCGACCAAGCTCTCGACTTCATTCACGCCTGTCCTCCCGGAAAGTTTGAGTCCCTGTCTGACCTGCTGTCACCTGAACTGGTGCAGGCTTGCTTGGCCGAGACGGGCTCCGTCTCCTTGCGCCGACGGCGCATGCCCATGGAGCGGGTGCTATGGGCCATTATCGGGATGTCCTTGTTTCGTCATGTCCCTATGGCCCAGCTGGCCAACCAGCTCGATATCCTGTTACCCGGCGACCGGCCGTTTGTCGTCCCCAGCGCCTTCATCCAGGCGCGCCAAAAACTGGCTGACCAAGCCGTTCGACAGGTGTTCCAGCAGACCGCCACACTCTGGCATCAGCAGTGTCAGCACCCCACCTGGGCCGGCTTGCAGCTGCTGGCCGTGGACGGGGTGGTCTGGCGCACGCCCGATACTCCGGACAATGCCGGCGCCTTTGCCAAGTCGAAAACCGTCCAGGGGGAGACGCAATATCCCCAGGTCCGCATGTTGTGTCAGATGGAGCTGACCAGTCATCTGCTGACCCAGACAGTGATGGACTCCTGTGCGGTAAACGAGATGGTGTTGGCAGAGCAACTGATTGAAAAAACACCCGATAATAGCCTGACCCTGTTCGATAAGGGCTTCTACTCACTGGGGTTACTCCATGCCTGGCAACGCCAGGGCGTAGCGCGTCACTGGCTTATTCCGCTGAAAAAGGGGGCTCAATACGAGGTCATCCGCAAGCTGGGGCGGCAGGATGTGCTGGTACGCCTCAG
>NZ_JAGKRI010000231.1:0-470 GCF_017939255.1 Aeromonas sp. Prich7-2 | reverse complement strand
TGACCTTTCCTCCTCGCTGAAAGTGCTTTACAACCCGAAGGCCTTCTTCACACACGCGGCATGGCTGCATCAGGGTTTCCCCCATTGTGCAATATTCCCCACTGCTGCCTCCCGTAGGAGTCTGGACCGTGTCTCAGTTCCAGTGTGGCTGATCATCCTCTCAGACCAGCTAGGGATCGTCGCCTTGGTGAGCCATTACCTCACCAACTAGCTAATCCCACCTGGGCATATCCAATCGCGCAAGGCCCGAAGGTCCCCTGCTTTCCCCCGTAGGGCGTATGCGGTATTAGCAGTCGTTTCCAACTGTTATCCCCCTCGACTGGGCAATTTCCCAGGCATTACTCACCCGTCCGCCGCTCGCCGGCAAAAGTAGCAAGCTACTTTCCCGCTGCCGCTCGACTTGCATGTGTTAGGCCTGCCGCCAGCGTTCAATCTGAGCCATGATCAAACTCTTCAATTTAAGTTTGGTT
>NZ_JAGKRI010000028.1:0-293 GCF_017939255.1 Aeromonas sp. Prich7-2 | reverse complement strand
CCTTCGCGGTGCACCGGCGTCTGGCGGCTGACTTTCCCGGCCGGTTCAAGACCATCAGTCCGGCGGCTATCGAGTGCCATATGACCATGTCTCTGTCGGAGCAGAGCCCACTGTGCATGAGTGTGTCTGCCGATACCGCAGGGGAGCGGCAATTTCTCCCTGAGGCTCACAAGCTGGCCAACTGCCTGCTGCTGGCTGACGCGGGTTACATTGACAGGGCCTGGTTTGAGCAGGTGAACGACGCTGGCGGATTTTATCTGGTGCGAGGAACGCAAAGCCTGAACCCCAAGATA
>NZ_JAGKRI010000230.1:0-381 GCF_017939255.1 Aeromonas sp. Prich7-2 | reverse complement strand
GCGGAAATTCATGATGGTGGTGCGGTCCGGCAAGGCGCTATCCAGGGATAACCGGGCAAACAGACGCATGGAGGCGATTTCGTACAGAGCATCTTCCATCGCGCCATCGCTCAGGTTGTACCAATGCTGCATGCAGTGAATGCGTAACATGGTTTCCAGCGGATAAGGTCGCCGGCCATTACCAGCCTTGGGGTAAAACGGCTCGATGACTTCCACCATGTTTTGCCATGGCAGGATCTGCTCCATGCGGGACAAGAAAATCTCTTTTCTGGTCTGACGGCGCTTACTGCTGAATTCACTGTCGGCGAAGGTAAGTTGATGACTCATGATGAACCCTGTTCCATGGCTCCAGATGACAAACATGATCTCATATCAGGGACT
>NZ_JAGKRI010000229.1:0-293 GCF_017939255.1 Aeromonas sp. Prich7-2 | reverse complement strand
CAGCCATCATTTAAAGAAAGCGTAATAGCTCACTAGTCGAGTCGGCCTGCGCGGAAGATGTAACGGGGCTCAAACCAGGCACCGAAGCCGCGGATTCACACTAAGTGTGAGTGGTAGGGGAGCGTTCTGTAAGTCTGCGAAGGTGTGTCGAGAGGCATGCTGGAGATATCAGAAGTGCGAATGCTGACGTAAGTAACGATAAAGGGGGTGAAAAGCCTCCTCGCCGGAAGACCAAGGGTTCCTGTCCAACGTTAATCGGGGCAGGGTGAGTCGACCCCTAAGGTGAGGCCGAA
>NZ_JAGKRI010000228.1:0-3100 GCF_017939255.1 Aeromonas sp. Prich7-2 | reverse complement strand
CGTGGCAGGAAATAACAGAGAAGTTGGAGTGGGCAATGGTGTATTTATCCAAAAACGGCAAAAAGAGTAGGCAGAGAAAATCCAAGCAAAACAACACGTTAGACGGTATTATTAATTCGCTTGCCGCTTAAGGTTCTGTACATGTGAGCAACAATGCCGTTTCTGTCATAGGGACAACTCCTTGTTATCGCCACTGCACAAAGGAGTCTGACGACTTGTCCAGATAACTCCCTTTATCATCAAATGGCGCCATTTAATATGGCCAGACGATGATAACTATAAACCATCCCGCCTTTAGATTGATGGCACCACAATATTGAGACAGCCAAATTATCCGTGAGAAAAAATAAATCCATTGATAAATAAGCGCTTACTTCACGACATAATATGTCGCTCTCAATATTGAGACGTAAAAACAATTACATCAAATAAAAAAAACTAAAAATCATATGGTTGTAAATTGGCATGGTCGTTGCTCTCTCCAATAAGCCCTCCTGGCAGATGGAGACAGAACATGAAAATATATATTGCATTGGCAGCATTTCCTTTTCTGGCATTTGCCCCCCCCTCAATGGCGCAAAACCGGGTCGATCTCGGTGCTCAGGCATTGAGCAATATTCGTGGTTCCATGGGCGTCAATATGGTTGCCGGCAATAACAACCAACAAGGCAATCTTGCCGCCATCGCCATTTCGGGTCCGGCCGTCATTCAATTTGGTCAGCTGAATCAATCCACCACCAATCTGAACGGCAGCCAGAGCGTCGCCATCCTGGGCTCGGCCCTGAGCCAGAACCGGGGACTGGTCGGCATCAATCAGGGGGCGGGTGAGGGCAACCAGCAACTGAACGCCTTCGCCCTGTCCCTCGATGACAGCGGCCTGGGTGTCGTGACCGACATCAATCTCAGCTCCAGCGTCGCGAAGACCCCAGGGGGAAAGCCCCCCGCCAACACCACTACCAGCATCTATCTGGATGACACCGCCCTCACGGGCAGCAAGGGGGTCATTCAGGTGAGCCAGGTCACGGGACAGGGAAACCAGTCAGTCAACATGGTTTCCCTGCCCCTGGCTGGCGCAGTAACGGCATCCCCATGATGCCGCAGGGATAGGAAGCCAGGCCCGGGGGTATCAGCCGATGGGCATATCTTCCGCTGAAAGTTCAATGGAGAGACTCATTATGCGTGGACTTATTTATAGCTCATTAGCCGCCGCGGTCATCATGGCCATGTCGGGCACTGCATCCGCCGATTACCGCGGTGACAGAGATGAGACAGGGGCAACCTTGACCAAGAAGGTCAAGGCAGAAGTCGATGTGGAATACGAAGGCAGGGTCAATGTCGGCGGCTACATCAACGTCAACAAACTCGGCATGGCCGTCGTGGACAACCAGCAGTCCAGTTCCATGATAGGCACCGCCAATACAAGAACGGAGAACACGAGCAAGATCGACGGCTCGTTCAAGGGTGCATCCGGTAACATCGGCGCCAACGTCGCAGCCGGTGACTCCAACGTACAGGGCAACAGCGCTTCCCTGGCCGCCTATGACGAGGTCGATGCCGAGTTCATCATGGGTCGTGGTCAACAACAACATGGCGCCCCTGGCGGATCGTCGGATGCCGAGGTCTTCTCCACCCAGAGCGCCAGCAACAACTGGACGACCAATCACGGCCATCAGAACAAGGCCGGTGTGGGCGATGGGGCCTTCAAGGATGCCGCAGGCAACATCGGGGTCAACGTGACCTCGGGCTCGGGTAACGTCCAGGCCAACAACATGGCAGCCTCCGTGTCCACCGGCAACATGGCCGTGGCCACCGTGGCCAACAGCCAGAGCGTCTCCAAGAACATGACCGAAAACCAAAGCCTGAGCGCAACCAAGACGGTTGACAAGGCAGGTGTGTTCCTCGGTCTCAAGGCTTGGGGCGATTACGAGGGGGGCGGTACCGGTCATGATGTCAAGAAAGGACATGGCCACGACAATGACAACGACAGGTACGGCAACAACAACCCGAAAGATGATGGCAAGTTCGAGTTCAAGGAAGAGGGTGACATCAAGCTCAGTGGGTACGCCGTCGGGTATATTCCCGTGGTCAACACCTACACCAGCCGCGAAACCTTCAACCGGGCAACCATCGATGGCGGCGCCTTCAACGGTGCCGTGGGCAACATCGGGGTGAACGTCTCCTCGGGGACCAACAACCTGCAAGCGAACAATCTCTCGCTGGCCGCAGGGTTTGCCAAGTAAGTCGATGCGAGGGGGCCCAGTGCCCCCTTTTTCCCTGACACTGGAGGTCTGAATGCGCTGGCTGTTGCTGTGCTGTCCTGCCGTCTGGGCAGGCTCGGTGCCACTGGGGGAGCATCTCCCGGCGTTGGGGGATCTCAACAAACCGGTGCAGAGCATTCTGGAGCGCCGGTACGCCAACATCGAGCGCCAACATACGGATTTCAGCTGCGGGGCCGCCGCCGTCGCCACCATCTTGCGCTACGCCTACGGCCATGCAACCAATGAACGCTGGGTCATGGATGGCATGCTTGCCATGGCAGACCCGGAGCAGGTCAAGCACTACGGCTTCTCCATGCTCGACATGAAGCAGTACCTGCAAATGCTCGGCATGCGGGTCAGAGGGTATCGACTGGGCGATGAAAAACTGCGCCAGGTGAGGGTGCCCACCATCGTCCTGCTCAACATTCGCGGCTATCAGCACTTTGCCGTGCTGCGGGCCATCGATCGCCACGATCGCGTCTATCTGGCAGACCCGGCCCTCGGCAACCGGGTGATCACGTTCAAGGAGTTCAAGGAGAGCTGGAACGGCATCCTCCTCGCCGTCATCGGCGCGGGCTATCGTCCCGATGCCCCCCTTGCCAAGCCCTCTCCCCCGCTCTCTGTCAGAGGCAAGGATGGGCTCTTCGCCCCGGTCAATGAAACATCCCTGCTGGAATTCGGTTTTCAGCACAAAGAGCTAGGCTGTGTTCTCAAAATGCTGGTTTTCTGTCCACACATAACTCGCGCAAGTAGCGAAGGCAGAAAGCCAGTTTGATAAAGGCTGCAAAACTCTTGGCTAGCTTTTCATATCTCGTTGAAAACCGGCGAAACTTCTTCAACCA
>NZ_JAGKRI010000226.1:0-392 GCF_017939255.1 Aeromonas sp. Prich7-2 | reverse complement strand
GGGGATAACGCCTTAAATGGCGAAGAAACGGTCTAAATAGGCTGATTCAAGGCATTTACGGGAGAAAAAATCGGCTCAAACATGAAGAAATGAAATGACTGAGTCAGCCGAGAAGAATTTCCCCGCTTATTCGCACCTTCCCTAGCCCACTATCACAATGTGGATTTGACCCCATAGTTCCAGACACTTTTTCCCGCTTAGGGTTGTGATACCCGACTGCGCAGAAATTCCCGAGGTGAACGGTATCCCAGGGCGAGATCGTGAACATTTTGTTAAAAATTAAAAATAGTTTTTTGCCTACAAAACAAATACTTATAGGCCTGTGATATGCAGTTAACTTTATAGTCAGGATCGCCTTCACACTTTTTAATCGTCACTGCACGTCATTTCAG
>NZ_JAGKRI010000225.1:0-3717 GCF_017939255.1 Aeromonas sp. Prich7-2 | reverse complement strand
GCTCCAGATAGTGATTAGCATTAATAATGGTCATAGGCTTCGCGCGTGTTGATTTTGTTTGGCGATAAAATTAGATCACAAACGAAGCCTTTTTTATATCTATTTCAATTGGTTGGCGCTAAAGATCCTGTACATGATGCCTTATTAAGGGACTTTCCTCAAAATTGTTTTTCATTCGACTCTCTCCCAGGCTCAATGCCCTCCCCTTGCCTCATCCGGCGGTTTAACATATCTCACTGATTATGTTATTTTATTTACCACTTTATTGCGGCAACCAAGGGCAGACCATGAGCAAGGCAAGAATCGGTATCGTCACCGTCAGCGATCGCGCCAGTGCAGGCATCTACGAAGATCTCTCCGGCAAGGCCATCATCGACACCCTGAACGCCTACCTGACCTCGGAATGGGAGCCCGTCTATCAGGTGATCCCCGACGAGCAGGATCAGATTGAGGCGACCCTGGTTCGGCTGGTGGACGATGAGCAGTGCTGCCTTGTCGTTACCACGGGGGGCACCGGGCCGGCCAGGCGGGATGTGACCCCGGAGGCCACCGAGGCGGTGTGCGATCGCATGATGCCGGGCTTTGGCGAGCTGATGCGGGCCGAGTCCCTCAAGTTCGTGCCGACCGCCATCCTGTCGCGCCAGACCGCCGGCCTGCGCGGCAGCTCGCTCATCGTCAACCTGCCGGGCAAGCCCAAATCGATCCGCGAGTGCCTGGATGCGGTCTTCCCCGCCATTCCCTACTGCATCGACCTGATGGAAGGGCCCTATCTCGAGTGCGACGAGGCCATCATCAAACCGTTCCGCCCGAAGAAATAAGCACTGGGCGGGGATTTCCCCCGCCCTTTGCTCATTTGCGCCCGTACACCTTGACCCCCGCCCTGCTCCCTTCCGAATTGCCGTACACCTCGATGCGCTTGATGCAGAGTCGGCTGCCGAGGGATTGCCACCCCGACTCCTGATCCTCTCTCAACACCTTGTCGAAATAAAGGGTCTTGCTGCGATCGTTGCCGTAGAACACCTTGACCCGCTCCAGGGTCAACTCCCGCCCTGCCTTGACCATGATGGATTTGGTCGGTCGGCAGGCGAGCATGGGAATGATGGCGGGATGATCGCCGACCCCGAGCAGAATGGTCTGCCCCAAGCGGATATCCTCGTCGGCCATGGCGGGGGGAACAGCAGCCCCCAGCAGCGCCATGGGTACGCAGATGCGCAACGGGCGGGCAAGAGTGGACAAGGAGTAAAGGGAAAACAGCGCTGACATGATGCCTCCTGAAAAAGGAGTCATGATAAGGGCCCGATGCCAGACCCAAGCTGTACTGGCCCTGTACCAGGGGCCATGACAATGGCAGGAGGCCCGTGTGGGTAACGGGGGCCTGGGCCCCCGTTACCCCTGCCGGACGCGCTAACCGCCCCACATGGCCGACAGCCGCGACTCCATGGCCTCTTCCTGCTCATCCGGCAGCTCGGTGAAGAAGTCGAGTCCGGTCTGCTCCTCCACCTCATCCACCGTCACCACATAGTCCGCCAGCCGACTGGCCGAGACGTTCTCTTGCGGCAGGATGAAGGCGATGGCCCGCTTGCCCGCCAGATCCATCACCACCCGGTAGTAGGCGTGGGGCACGGTCACGCCGTTGCCGATGGCGCCATCGGAGTGGGTGAAGATGGGGCCGGTGATCACCTGCACGCTCTTGTAGGTGATGGCCCACTGCCGGGTCTTCTCCTCCAGGATGCGCCAGGCCCCCTGGTTGAGCGCCGGCAGTTGCGGGGTCATGTTGGTCAGCAGGAAGCTCTGCTTCATGGTGTTGGCGGTGGAGCGCATGTCCGCCGCCGGCGCCTGGTGGCCGCGGTCATAGCCCGAGCCCTTGTAGTCCGACAGGGTGGCGCGAAACTGCACCGGCACCTCCTTGTCCTCGGCGAAGGCATCCTTGCGCGGCACCTGGCCCTGGGCGCTGGCGGCCGTCATCCGGTAAGAGACCCAGTCAGAGACCTTGGTGTCGTAGTTGTACCCGGCGGCATAGCCCTCCCGGCACAACAGCTGACTGGATTGACCGGGTACCCCCAGGGTGACGTGCTCCCCGCACTGGAATCCCGCCGCCAGGCTCGGGAAGGTGGTGAGAGCGAATCCGATAGCCAGAACTAATTTATTGATATTATTCATTATTATGCCACTCCTTGTGTTAGGCGGAGTGATTTGACACCAGGTCGGATGAGTAAGGCAATCGCACAAATAGCGAGCAATCCGGAAATGTGAAGAGGACGGCAAAACCGCAAACAAGGCGCCGCCAACCGGGGGATTGTCATCCCGCCGTCACTGTGCTGAGGGGGGAATTTCTCCAGCACTATCAGAGAGATAAGGGGTCAACACCGAGGCACTCTGTCAGCGCAGCGCCCGGCTCCCGCCACGCACGCCCCTGGCCGGGTCAGGGAATATCGAAAAAATCCCAACGAAATAAGGGATCCTCAAGCCCGATAATTAGTCCGCGCTTGTTTGCTCGAGATCAAACGGAGCCATGAAAAGCCCTCTAGAATCAGCCCGTCATCTATTTGGGGCGCCATGAAAGGGGGCCGTTCATTGCGAAAATGCCCGCAGGATTTCTCCTTCATGAATAAGCGTGCCCCGTTGCCGGAATACATCATGACGTAGCCTCATGCCACGCTTCAAATAACGATGACGACAGACTTTTCATAACAATTAATCCGGTCTGGCACCGCGTACCCTGCGTTTCCAACGATGCCATTCCTGGCCTTCCTGCCGGAAGGCCAGGAATGGTCGTGCTTTTCAATCAGGATAAGGATGCATGATGAAAAAGTCCCTGCTGGCTGGCGCCCTGCTGCTCTGCCCTGCCGCCTTTGCCGCCACCACACACTGGGAATACAGCGGCGAGGCCGGCCCGGCGAAATGGGCCAGCCTGACCCCGGAATATGGCCAGTGTGCCGGCAGCAACCAGTCGCCGGTCAACCTCTCGGGTCTGGTGAAGGCCGATCTGGCCCCCCTGCAGTTCCACTATCAGGCGGGTGGCAAGACGCTGGTCAACAACGGCCACACGGTGCAGGTCAACTATGCCCCCGGCAGCACCCTTGAGCTCGACGGCATGCACTTCGAACTCAAGCAGTTCCACTTCCACGCCCCCAGCGAAAACCTCATCGAGGGCAAGTCCTACCCCCTGGAGGGTCACCTGGTCCATGCCAATGACAAGGGGGAGCTGGCGGTGGTCGCCGTGATGTTCGAGCCGGGCCAGGCCAATGGGGCCCTGAGCCAGGCCTGGCAGGTGCTGCCAGCCAAGGCGGGGGAGATCCATGCCTTCAAGGAACCCATCTCGGCAGAGCAACTGCTGCCCGCCCAGCACGACTACTACCGCTTCAGCGGGTCCCTGACCACCCCACCCTGCTCGGAAGGAGTGCGCTGGCTGGTGATGAAGGAGCCGGTCCAGGCCAGCCAGGCCCAGATCGATGCCTTCAAGGCGGTGATGCACCACCCCAACAACCGCCCCGTCCAGCCTCTCAACGGGCGACTGGTGCTGGAATAAGGGGGTTATCTCACCGATTCGCGCAATAAAAAGAGGGCCTGTTGGCCTAATGCCAGTCAGTTAAGCCTGACTGGCATTGTTTTTACTAGGTTTTCTCGTCGCATACTTCTGTGGTTTGGCTTTGATGCACCTTGGGTAACTTCGTTCTCGGCGGGCGGGTAACTTGAACTGCTCTGCCTGTTTGTCCA
>NZ_JAGKRI010000224.1:0-1948 GCF_017939255.1 Aeromonas sp. Prich7-2 | reverse complement strand
TGACAGAAATAAGGGAAAGACTGGAATGGGCAGCTGATTATTTGGCCAAGAACGCTTGCCGAACCAAGCAGAGAAAATCGATACAGAACAGGACCTTGGAAGGAGTTTTAAAGGGACTCAACGCTTAAGGTCCTGTACATGAGAGGCTATTACCATTTTCAACAATCTGGCGAGTATTGCGACAACCACGTTCGTTTGTCCGACAGATGAGGATGCCAAGGCGATGCTCGCACTTGAACTTGATCAGGCGATGCGTGAGAAGGCTCCAGCTGGCTGGAAAGGGGATGACGTCCGCGAGAAGCAGGTGCTGAATGCTCTGTTCCCCATCATGTCGCGGGATCGGGTCGCGACGCTGGCCATTTTTGAAATCATCAAGAACCAACCGGGGTACTGATGAACGAGATGATCCAACTGGGCGAGATTTCAATAGCGGTAACTAGGAAGGACATTAAGAATGTCCATCTCACAGTCCATCCGCCTGATGGACGTGTGACCCTTGCCGCCCCATTTAAAACCCGTCTGGAAGTAGCACGTGCCTATGCGATCTCCAAATTGGCCTGGATTCGTGATCAGCAGAGAAAGCTCGGATGTCAGGCACGGGAAACACCACGTCAGTTTGTTGAACGAGAGAGCCACTATGTTTGGGGGCGACGCTACCTGATGACGGTGGACTACCAGAATGTAAAGCCCACCGTTATCCTCAGCAACAAACGGATTACGCTGATTGTTCGTCCAGGCAGCAGCACAGAAAAGCGTGCGGAGTTGATGCATGAGTGGCACAAGTTATTACTGCACGAGGTCGTGCCCCCACTGGTTAAAAAGTGGGAGCGAAAGCTCAAAGTGAGCGTTTCAGGTTACTTTCTGCAACGCATGAAAACCAAGTGGGGTAGCTGCAATCACTCAGCTGGAAACATCCGCCTCAATACGGAATTAGTAAAAAAGCCGAAGGACTTGCTGGAGTACGTCATCGTGCATGAAATGGCTCATTTGATCGAGCCAACGCACAGTGAGTGTTTCATCGCAATCCTTGAAGAGCATTACCCTAGCTGGCGAGAGGCCCGTGCCGAGCTCAACGAATTGCCACTGGCGGCAGAGGTTTGGAAAGAGTGAGTAATACAGGGAAGGAACCCATAGATTGGCCCCTTGAAGATCCAGACACTTCGCCCCTCTTAACTTCCGCCGCCACGATATCGTGGGTCACCGGGTCTACTGCCAGATGCAACTTGCGCCAGACTCGGCGCTTCTCAGCGCCGTGTTTTCTGACCTTCCACTCGCCTTCACCAAACACCTTCAGCCCAGTGCGTCGATGACCAAGTCGGTAATGCGTTCCTTTGGGGGCTGTCGATAAGCCACCGTCACCGTGCGAGCGCGCTTGCTGACACAGCTGTAGTCCGGCGCACACAGCGGCACATTCATCAACTCGAACAGGGAGTCGAGTAGCCCCTGAGTGGCCCGCAGAGTGAGGTTAAAAATCCCCTTGAGCATCAGGAAGGTACAAATGGTCTGGTCGGTGTAGAGCTGGCTGCGGCCCCGCCGCCCATGATGGTCGTGGTGAAACCAGTTGCTCATGGCCTCGGCATCAACCCAGAAGGTGAGTGAACCACGATTAATCAAAGACTTGTTGTATTTAGGCCAGTTGGTGATGGGTTGAAGCGACGTGCCCATGATGCAGACTTGAAGAGGATGGTGGTGATCAGATCACCAAGTCCTCAGTTAGTTCCATTCAAGCTTCATCGATTTGGGCAACAACGCCCTTCACTGCCAATCAAAAGAACAGTGCCGGTGACACTGCAAAGCGCTTGCTCATGTACAGGATCTTTAGCTACAACCAATTGAAATAGATAGAAAAAAGGCTTCGTTTGTGATCTGATTTAATCGCAAAAAAAAACCGACACGCCCGAAGCCATGACTATTATCAATGCAACCCAGTACCTCAAGCAACTTCTTA
>NZ_JAGKRI010000223.1:0-2411 GCF_017939255.1 Aeromonas sp. Prich7-2 | reverse complement strand
ACCCAGCGAGGTGGAGTGGCAAGACGCGAGACTGGACACCTATCGGTGCCGTGATGCTAAATCCGGAGCGGCCCGAGAAACCCGAGCCGGAGCAAAAAGAGGCTGCTTAAAACAGCTTTGCGCGACAACTATCTTGAAAAACGCCGGGAGACTGAGCATAACATAGCTTGTATGTTTGATTTATTTCAAAACAACTATAACCAAGCTCATTTACCAGATTTAAAACCACTGAGTAATCGCAAGACGTGTAAAAGAAGTCTATTAATCTAATTTATAGTGAAACCCACATTTCACATATAGATGTCAATTGATTTTTGTTACCCAGATAAGTAATCACTTAGGGTCAAAAAAATATTTTTGCCTTAATGTTGGTAAAGAATTTGAATTTTCTATATCAAATATGCATTTTCCTCAGTCAATATCACTACTCGACTCAACATCCTACGGATTATCGCTTGTTACAAATAATCAACACTCGTGCATCTTCCTGCTAGAAGGTGTTTACATCTAACTTCTCGGCCATTAAATTGAAATCGCCGTTTGGAGCCTTCGCTCCTGGTATTCATCAACCATCCGATGGTGGATTCATCATCATTGATGATTATAATCTACCAGGATGTAAGCTAGCGGTTGATGAATTTAGAGAAAAAAATGGAATTTCAAAACCACTTCAAATTGCAGATGAAGTTGCAGGAGTATTCTTTTGGATAAAATAACTCATTCATTTTCAAACCGTCTCAAGCTACTTTTACTGGGTGATGGGTTGGTCGTGTTCGGGGGATGGATTGACTATATAGCCATACTGACAATATGTGTGTATCGATTTCAAGTTGATAGCATGGAGATAGCAATTATCGGCGCAAGTATGCTATTGCCAGGTATCATATTTACCGGATTTATTAGTAATTTGGTTAATGGCTGTAAAGTTCTTTATTGGTTGCGTACGAGTCTCGTGCTAAGGGCGTTGCTGACTGTTGCACTATTAACTGCAAGCAACCTATATATCTTTGTGGCAATAGCTGTAATTAGATCTCTATTTAATAGCATAGCCACACCAGCTATATCAGTTATCAGTGCTCGTTGTGTACCAGCGGAAAACAGAACTCGCTACTATTCCTTGCTAAATATGATGAATAGTGCAGCAAAGATAACTGGCCCTGCACTTGGTGGAGCAATCGCGTCATTCGGGAGTGACGAATATGCATTGTTGATTTCAGGTGGATTAACGCTTGCTGGCTGCATTGTGTTCTGGACAATAAAGACTACAACAGTTAAAGATGGACTGGACAATTCACCAAGCTCAAAGCCATCAACATTGAGTAATGAAAGTTGGAATTCATATGCCATAGTAATGGCAATATTTTTTATCGCCGTTTTCATGGTCAACAATCAACTCCCAATTTTACTTAGAGATAACGGGTTAGATAAAAGTGCCCTTGGTGTATTAGTATCTTCATCTGCTATAGGAAACTTTCTGTATGGGTTGTGGAGTGCTCGTAATGCTACGTCTTCTTCTCTTAAAGGACTAATTGAGGAGATCTTATTCCCTGCCTTTATTACTATGTGTATGTTTATTTTGATCGCCCCCATATTATATGAACCTTTTACATTGCAATTGGCATCATTGGCTATAGTATTTTTTGTTGTAGGGCTTTTCAGTTCTAGATTTGCGATCTCATCAAATGTATACCTGGCTGAAAATTTTCAAGCAAGCCTTGGGATTGCAGCTGGACGGCTGCAAGCAATCCAGAACAGCGCGATGCTTATAGCGCCATTCATAGGAGCATTTGTACTTAGCCATTCATCTGGAGCTTTTTTGTTTGTACTGGCAGGTGTTACTGGTATCACAGGGTTATTTGCTGTGTATATGATGACTGCAAGAAAAGGCGTTAAACAGACGTTGGATGCAAAGAGCCAAGAGTAGGCGCTAAGAGGTGATATGAGCTGCTAGGAAGCGATCTTCTGTGGGCTTATAAAAACATCATTACTAACCTAGTAGCATAAAAGACACCGGTTTGAAGCCGGTGTCAAGTGATAACTATATCTGTACACTCTATTACATGAAGCCTTATTTCCTCAAGTCAGAGAGCGGCTTGTTAACTACATCCTCAAACTGCTTCAGTGTCTTTTGATACTCCCTTATTTCACGCGGAATAAGTACATCAACAGTTTTAAGAATTTGCTCAACATGATCAGGCAACTTAGGCATTGCAGCATCTTTAATCAGCCGCTCAACATTCGCGGGCAACTTAGTCATTGCAGCATCAGGGCCGACGCATGATCATTCTCTGCACAAGTTGATCAAGTCTCGATCAGTTGAACGGCTCCAAGTACGATTTTAATTGTACCTTGCGTTGCCAAGCTGTAAATAGTCGAGATCTTAACCAACTGTTTATTATTATGGCCCAGAA
>NZ_JAGKRI010000027.1:0-17278 GCF_017939255.1 Aeromonas sp. Prich7-2 | reverse complement strand
CGTGGCAGGAAATAACAGAGAAGTTGGAGTGGGCAATGGTGTATTTATCCAAAAACGGCAAAAAGAGTAGGCAGAGAAAATCCAAGCAAAACAACACGTTAGACGGTATTATTAATTCGCTTGCCGCTTAAGGTTCTGTACATGAAGTTGGAAACTCAATAGCAATCCTCCGCCAGCTCAACCAACAAGCAGGACATTGAAGTTGGAAACCAAGTTTTGTTTGCCGTGACAGTGACTATGTAACTAAATTACAAAACAGCTAATTACCTCTTATGAGGATTAGTGAGCAGACGCTTGTCATTTGTGCGCGTTAGCAGAAAGGCTACATGCTAGTGTTGAAAAGTGTGGCAATGACATCATTTGTTAAGCACACCATCAAAATCCGATAGTTGTAAATCCTTTTTCCCCTGCAACATATCACTCGCTAACAATCTCCGCTGATCCAGCAAATCATCGAGCGTTGCCTCAAAGGTCTGAATTTCAGCATCACGTATGGTTGGATAATAGACAAATACATCCTTGGTCTGGCCGATACGGTATGCTCTATCGGTCGCCTGATCTTCTTTGGCCGGATTCCAGCATCGGGTGAAATGGATCACATGGTTTGCTCCCTGCACATTGACACCAAACCCCACCGCCACGGTGGAAAGAATAATTACATTGAAACCGGTCACAACCTGGAAACGGTCAATCAGACGTTGGCGACTATTCAGGCTATCGCTACTTGTACTGGTGTCCCCATTAATGATTGTTGGGGATATATCGAAACGGACCTTAACCGCGTGCTGTACTTCACGCTGAACATCCCGTAGTTCGGTGAAGATGATAACCTTATCCCCGCTGCGACGGATGTTATCCAGTTGTTCTAAAAGCCACCTCATCTTAGGGGAATGTTCGCGTAACCAAAGATCAGGCTCCACACAATAGGGGTGAGCACAGACCAGCTTGAGTTTATGCAACACAGGAAGGATGAAACTCTCTTTACTCCCTGCGGCCTCCTGCACCAATTGTCGCTGTCGATATTCACCAATCTGCTGGTTATAGAGGGAACGCTGCCGACTAACCATGGTCAGATTGCGGCAAGTGCGATCTTCTATCTTGGAAGGCAAATCCTTAGCCACGTCCTGCTTGGTTCGCCGTAAGGTTTGAGGTTCAATCAAGGAGCGTAATCGAGCCAGAGCAGCTAGATCCTTGCACTCTCCCTCTTCAATTGGTTTTTGGTATTCACGACCAAATTGGTTCAAGGCCCCGAGCAAACCAGGCTGGACAAAATCAAACAGGCTCCAAAGATCGATCAGGGTGTTTTCTACTGGAGTCCCAGTACAAGCGATACGAAACCTAGACTTCATGGCTTTTATAGCCCTAGTCACCATAGCTGCCGGATTTTTGATTTTTTGGGCTTCATCACAGATCACCATGGCCCATGACTGACGACCCAAGGAGATCTCTTGGGAACGCATCGTCTCGTATGTTGTTAACACGATACGAGCCTCCTTCAACCAACCGGGACGCAGCAAATTTGTTACACCCTGCTGACGCAATGATTCTGGGATTTCATAGCTACGAAACTTTGCCTCTGATAGAGCGTCACCGTAGAGTCGCATGACGACAATGTCATCGGCATAGAAGAACTTTCGCAATTCTGCTTCCCAGTTATCCAATAACGAAACCGGGGCAACGATAAGAACAGGATCGCCACTAGGTTGACGTTCCAGATAGTCAACCACAAAGGTCAGCAATTGGATCGTTTTACCTAAGCCCATGTCATCGGCTAAGAGGCAACCAGATACATGTTCTGGCGACAGTTCGAACAGATGCTGTAACCATGCCACACCGTGCAATTGGTGCTCACGCAGCGAAATTTCTGGCTTAAGTCTCTCCGGTAAGGAAGGGGAAGAGAGATGCGCCTGTTCAATCGCATCTTGTCGCCACTTGGCATAACCCACCTCATCGATGTTTTCTTCCATCAACAAGCCAATGCCATTTTTCCTCATGGATTCTTGAACTGTTGTATCTTCGCTTTGAAGGCGCTTTTGCCATTCCTTTTGTAACTGCTCAGCCAAGCGCAACGGGACTGGTTGCTCAGAACCGGGCAAACAAAGATGTCCAATGTCGTTTGCAAGCGCAGCATCAATCCTCTTTGACAACTCATCTAGCAGAGCTGAATCATCAAAATTGATCTGTGCGATAGCATCTCCCAAGGATTCCTCTATTTCATGCGACTCGCTCGCGCTCGATAGCCAATCCTGCCCCGTGGTTCTAGCCAGAAAGGGCGATGAAACAGGAACGACTTCTCCCAGACCGATGATGCGATCCCCATAGCGAGAAAGCTCAAACAAAGAATCGAACAACTCTCCGGCCACCTCTCTTTGCCAGCGATCTAGCAACTTTTCGATGTCGAACAACTGCTGTTCGTCAAAGTCGCCGAGCTCAAGCTCAAAACCCTGCCAGAAACCTGCACTCATACCAGCAGCCATCTTAAGGCGAAGCTCTTGAACAAAAGGAGCAAATGCTCCTGGTGAATTGAAACAAAGGGTTACATCTGGGAGTGGCTTTCGGCTTATTGGGGAAAGGTGCAGCAATACGATGGTGATTTTCCCACTCTCGACCTCGAATTGCGGCTCCAGACGAAAGTGATGAAAATAAATCCCCGCATCGACAAGCGATTGCTCGTGCTGATCTGGATCGAGTACTACGCTGGTCTTTTCTCCCAGCAGGGCATAGGGGTTACGTAACAAAGACAAAGCCGAATCCCCAGCAACTCTTCTGCCTGGGATCGCCTTGATGGCTTCGAGTACATGTTTAATTTCAGGCTCTATCACCACATGAGCAATAGTGCCATCTGGCTGCGTTATACGGTATCTATCCTGCACCCGTTGCGTGGCATCAAATGAGGAAAGGAACCCTGCCGGTTGTTCAGGAAAATCAACGCTAACCTCAATGACGGGACAGGAATCGATCTCAGCCTTCCGTGGTCGCAAGGCCAGTCGCTGAGGCTTGACAACCACGGTCTTGGCAAGAAAACCATCCATGTCAGCATTAGCTGCCTTAGCTGCACTGCGAATAACGGCCCATCCCTCATAGTTGGTCGCCTCACCTGGTTGCTCCTTCTGACAACGAACAAGATCACGCAACGCTTCACAGAGCTGCCAGCTAGCCTCGCTCAGCAAACCCTGTCCTTTTGCCGTTGTTACTGACGCCCCTTGGCGTTTTAACTCAACATGTTCTCCTGTTACGCCGTCACACCAGTGAGTAATCGCAACGGTAAAATGAGCATCAAGCAGGCTACCAGTACATTCCAATTTGGGGCGTACATCAGCAAAGTGAGGCAAAGATAACAACGCCAGACTGCTTTCATGCTCGGGATCCGCTAGTAATCGATACAAGTTACGCCAAGTTAGGAGCCAGCGGTCGCTAAGCTCTGCGGCATAATCCTCCTCAGCAAGCTGTTCCAAATAGGCAACCAAGGCCCATCGCGAAGGTTCGTCCTGTATACTTTCGGCAAACACGAGCCCTCTTTGATCCGCCTGCCAACATGGGCTGAGATCAACCGGGTCATGCTTATTTTTCCCAAATTTGCTAAACCAACGTCCAAGCATCATTTTTTCCAAAACATAAACGGGCTACCATTTTTGACCACAAAACCATTGCGTCTAAGAAGCAAAATGTCATCTGTATTGCGCTGCTTGATCTCTATATGGAAAGCTCCCCCCTTAGCGCGATGATCCGTATAGTGCCGCAGGTTTCCGCCTAACTGTTCTAGCAGTAGAGAGAAATCATCTTTTATCGACACTGCCGCTTGGGGAGTACTAGTGCTTTCATTGTCCTGAATAACTGTACTGAACATGAGAGGTTTGTTTTTGTCCGCGATGAAGTTACAGCTTTTTAATAACCATTCATGCCGTTCATGCCGTTCCCTGAGCTCTATATGGAAAGTCCCATACTTGTTGCTGTTATCCACATAGCGCAGCAAGTTATCGCCTAACTGCTCAAGCAACAGGGTAAAATCCCTTTTCCCTTTACTGTCTGAATACACTGAGTTACTGGCTGCCGTCTGCCGTTCAGGTACATTGTAAGATTGGCGCTTAGGTTCTGATTTGGTAGAGGATGTTTGATTGGATTGAGCTGTTGGCTTGACAACTTGACTCCACGACTGACTGGCGCCCTGTGAGGTTGGAACAATGCCAAGCAACCGTAACTCATCATCATATTTTTGCTGCCACCCGTCCATCGCATTGGGCTTCAATGGTTTGGGGACATGTATCCAGCGCCCCTTCGCAAGTTTTTTTTGTTTCAAATCACGAGTTAAGTACAGTGTGCTTGCATCAGGATTAAATCCACAGGAATCAGCTCGGTATACATAACAAGCATTTCCTGTGTGCGAAAACTCGACAAAGATGTAGTCACCAATCTGCATAATGACCGCATTATCCGCTGGCTTTGTTCCAGCCTCTTTCATTAGGCTCCCAAAACGTCCCATATTTTCTTTACGAAACTGGACAAAATCCTCATTTTTATTCTCTCTAGCATCTTGTCCCATTACGATACGGGTGTAGCTCATTTGATCAGCAAAACGCAGCCAATAGAAGAGGCGAGCCTGATCAACCTCACCTTCGCCTTTAAGTAAACTAAAGAAATGTTGTAAATCCTGTTTGGCAAGCCAAGCACCCACCATGTCGCACACTGGTTTGCCTACATGGTGGCGCCAACGATTCTGCTCTGACTTCAACTGGGGATTTCCCCAGATCTCCAGACCAGCTTGCATCAAATGGGGTTGTGGCTGAGCATGACAGTGACAATCACGATACCGAGTAAGACAAGCGGCTAAGATCTCGTCAGCATGTCGTCTATTGTTTACCCCCATCAGCGTCAGCAACTCCGGTAACCGGGCTAAAAATCTCGTCTCATCAAGTTCGGTAATTTTCTTCTGCACGACCGCGATAACTTGATGCCAGAGCCAACTTTCTGCCGGGATCTGGGCAAGAGTCTGAAGCTGAGTAAGGTCTGTTACAGTCCCCTCAAATATCTGCTGCCCTAACTGCAAGCCAGCCTCACTCTGAAAAAGATCTTGGTGCTCATCAACTATCCGCATCCAAGCTTTCAGCTTCGCCGGATTCCGTAAAACTCGGTAACCATCCCGGATATAGGTGCGCAACTGTTGCCAGTTTTGACTCTTTTCTGGATCGATTGCCTGATAGCCAAAATAGCTAAAACAAAGTGCCAACCAATCTCGACGAGCTAACCCACTGTTATCGATGTGAGCACGAACATGCCTACCCACTCGTGGAAAGACTCTTTCATCATCTAGTAGTTGTTTACCTGCCTCAACAGAGTCAACAAGTCCTGCATATACCAGCCGCCACTGTCGTCGAGTGAGTGGTTCATTGCGCAGGAAAGCCGCCAAAGCGGCATGACGCTTCTCCTTCGGTGGTTCTGGTGCAGCATCCGCTTGGTCAAAGCTTGCCTCAACCTCAGCACTAGCTTGCTTCAAAGCAGCAAAAGAATGTAGAGGTCGCTCCAGATAGTGTTCCTTGACCCGTTCTACACTGGACTCCAAGGTCGCGGTAAAACGGGAAATTGCATCCACCATCAACGCATCTCCAATTGACAGCGTTCAGCAGTCATCAAACCAGAAAAATGAGGTGCGCTCTCCACTGCCTGCTGCTTGTCTTCCTTGAGTCCATAAAATTGCATGCGCAACTCTACTCGACGACTTGCCTCTTTGCTGTCCTTTGCATTGTTAAAAGAAACGCCTCCAGCTAAAAACAAGCTGCGGATCTGCTGTTGGTGCTCGGCTGATAGGGACTGCTGCAACTGGCTCCGCCCATCAAGCAGAGAACACATTACCCACTCGGAACGCTGTAGGGACAGATGGAGGTTATAGAGGTAAGAACCATCCGTATCAGTAAAACCTTCGACCACCACTTGCTTCATCCAACGTTGCCCTTCCGGGCTATCGGCAACATCCAAGATCAATGGCACCACATCCTGCAATGCCTGCTGACCCTGTGGGTCGAGAAAATATTGGTTGTGTCCAAAGCGACCAGCCTCCCCAAAGCTAATTCGGTTGTCGCGACAGTCTACCTTGATGATATTGCTCTTCTTTCGCGCCTGAATCTCCAGGCTTTGACAGATACGGGTAATATCCTGTCCTCTTTGCTTTTCCCCAGCCTCTACTTCCCGAATTCGCTGGGTCACAGATGCAAGTGAGGCAACCATAACCACTAGGAACAACACCATCATGGCGGTCATCAGATCGGCATAAGATATCCAAAATGGCTTTTCCGCCTCATCATAGCGACGTGAGGTTGAGGCCCCTTTCATCCCGAACATAAGTTAGCCCCTTAGCGTCGTACCTTGACCGACTCAAACAACTCGGAAAGATCCTCAATCCCTTCCTTCATTTCATCAATACCACCAGCAAGGCCTTTCACTGCCTTATCCAACTCGCTATCCAAACTCCCCATGGTCTTAACCAGATTTCGATTCAGCCCATCAGCAAACTCGTTGAACCCCTTTGCCATCGCGTTGCCGATCTGCTCGAGGTATTCTGTAGCCTCACGGTTCAGATCACGCATTCGCTCACCGTGTTGTTTAAGATCGCTAATAAGTTGCACTCGCTGGCTCTGTTCGCTCTGCGCTCCAGCGACAACAGACTCGATAGTACCCAGAATTTTGACGGCAGACTCTCGATGAGCGCGGTATTCTGCGATGATAGTTGTGAGCTCACGAGAAGCGCCTGCCAGGTCTCCACCAACTTGCTGTACCGACTCCATCACTTTGGCAGTAGTTTCACCAACCTGAGCCACACTATTGCCTGCCGTGTCGAACCGATCCGCAGCGAGGCGCATTTTGTCCGCCCCTTGTGCCATCTGCTGCAAATGCTCCCTTGTTTGCTGACCAAGAACCTCAATAACTTGCTGCGCTTCTTCGCGCTGCTGTTCTACCAGCGCCATCAAACCTCGAATCTGTTGTTGCAGACCATCAACAATGTTCTCAGTCATAGTACGAACGTTAGTTAATGCTTGGCTATGCGCTGTATCCATGCCCTCTCGATTGGTCGCAAACGTCTCGAACATTTGCTCAAGCTTGGAGCCCAAATGAGTTAGTGAGCTCGACATGCTCGCCATAACCTCTTCTTGCCCCTGACCTACTCGGTGCTGAATCTGAGCAATAAAATGATCCAGATTCTCAACCATTGCTTGTTGCTGGCTATCGCTAGCCCGCTGTGCCACTTCTCTCTGCTGCTCGACCAATTGCAGCGTCTCTTTAAGCTGCTTATCCAACCCACCAATAACAGTCTCCGTTGTGTTCCTGATATCGGCCTGTGCCTGACGATGAGCAGCATCCATTCCCTCTTGGTTAGAGGAAAAGGTCTGGAACATCTGGTTGAGTTGGGAGCTCAAGAGAGTCAAGTTGGTGGACATGTTGCTCATGATCTCTTCCTGTCCCTGACCAACACTTTGCTGGACCTGCTCTATAAAGCTGGTCAGACTTTCGGCCATCTGTTGCTGACGAACCTCACTCTCAGCAAACAATTTCTCAAGTTGGTGAGCTATACGCTCACTGGCATCTTCGCCCGAACTTCCCATTCGTTCTACCGTAGTCTGCATCTGTGACAGCATTTCATTCATGCCCGTCTGCATACTTGCTTGGCCAGCCTGCATATCAGCAAGAAGTTGCGCGATCATGGAGGAACTTTGCTGAGAAGAGGATTCTCCAGCTCGTCGCATATCGTCAACCAATGCCATAAAGCCTTGCTGCATGGACTGCATTGCTGTTACGGACTGACCCAGCATCTCATGCAAACCGCTGAACTGTTGGCCGAAAGATGCATCTAGTTTGCTCATGAAAGCACTCAGTACATCAGTCAATAGATGCTGTACCTGGCCCGACTGATCGCCACTTGCCTGCTTCACAGATCCAGCAATTTTTTCCAACGGGTCTTTAAGACTATCTTCGATAGAACGCCCAATTTGGTTAGCTAAAGACGCACCGACTTCTTGATAAGAGGTTGAGAGAGTGTTGGCTAATTTGAAGTTTTCCTGTACCTGGGTATCAACCAGGTTTTGCAACATGGTGCGTAGGTCATTCACCAAGCTGTCTTTCAGTTGCCGGGCATTAACTGCACTTTCATTGCTGGCCTTAACCAGGTCGGCTAAATATTCCTCACCCACCCCCCCCTTGAAGAGTTCATCAATGGACTCGGTCAGCTTTTCCAGCAATACAAGGCAACGTCCCCATCGAGCCTTCTCAAACCCAGTAACTAAAATAGAGGCCAAAATTGCAAATGAAGACCCAACAAAAGCGTAAAGTACATCACTGAGCAGGCGAGAAACACTTTCGGTCACTTTCGCGGGATCTGATACATCAAAATGCGACAATCCCAACATCAGTCCTAAAAAGGTGCCGACAATACCGATACCAGTAAGTACGCCTGGTAGATGCTTGAAAACCTCAGTGCGAAGCGGCATTTCCACCATACTTGGCACTGAGAAGAAAGTCGCTGACAGGGTTGTCGCGCGAACAGCTATCAAGCGACTCTCTCCCTCGGCCAGTTCACTCTGCTTATGCAAAGTGTCTTCATATTCTTTCCACGCATGCTTCATAGCTATAAATTTTGGCGATGCAAACATTGCTGTTGCCTGCTCCAACTTCTCAAAAGCAGGCAGGTCACGCAGTGGTTCTAATCCTTTGCTTGCCTGCTTCAGATTGTTCGCCACAAACAGAGATGGCCAAAGATAGAACAAGCCAAAAAGCACTAACAGCAGCCCGACCAGGCAGACCACGAAAGTAGGGGCAGAAGTCGGCTCAAGAAGCTTGAGCCAATCGAACAACAAGGTGAAATTCATGCATCACTCCCGATTTTGAAGTGATGCAGTATACCAATTCCAATGAACACTTTTTTAATCGAAATCATGCAATTGGGCCCAATCGACACAAACCACTTAAGAGACTGATTCAAAAGGATTTAATATATTTATCGTTCTTGTGGTCAACCGCTCACGAATACCCCAAACTAGATGATGACCCAATGAACTCCTGAGTGATGATTCGCATTGGGCTGCCATCAACAACCCCCAGACGGAGGCGCAGACTCATGATGACTCATGTAGAGCAATCTCTCCCAACCAGCAATCTATCTGTTCTGGAGTCGCTCGGTCTACCACGTAACTGGCTAGCCGCCCATCAGCACATAGTGTCTGGTGTATCTCCTGAGATCGTCGTCAAACTGAGCAAGCTATTGGGGTCTAATACCCGAACAATTTGCCAGATGATTGGCATTAGCCGAGACACACTGAATCGCCAAATCAAACGGGGCAATCGCTTATCGACAGCTCAGGGAGATCGCGTTTACTGGGCAGCCTTAGCAGTGGACGCAGCCATATCCCTACACCGGGGAGATACTGCTAAAACGATGAGATGGCTCACCCGCTCTGCGTGGGGATTAGGTGGTGAAAAACCGGCCGATGTGATTACTACGCCTATGGGAGCGCAGGCAGTTATCGATCTTGTCGGCCGGATTAGGCATGGCATCCCCTGTTGATTAACAGTTCATACGTGACCATAAAGCACCAACAATAGGCTCATTTGGTGAGCCGATCACCTCGACCAATCGACTCACTTGATGAGCCGATCACCTCGACCAATCGGCTCATTTGATGAGCCGATCACCTCGACCAATCGACTCATTTGATGAGCCGATCCCCTCGACCAATCGGCTCATTTGATGAGCCGATCACCTCGACCAATCGACTCATTTGATGAGCCGATCCCCTCGACCAATCGACTCATTTGATGAGCCGATCAACACAACCATTCAAATCGTGGTTAGATAAGCTCTCGATTGCCTTCAATTTTCCCAAATTGATCAGGGTCTGCGGGTTGATAATCATCCGAAAACATATTCATCAACCGATGCTCCTGTCTCAGGTTGGCCAGCGCCCCAAAAAAGCAGCCTTCACATAGGTGTACCTGATATCGTTCACCATCGTGCTGCGAACCATAACCCCAGCAAGCTTCCAGCGTGCCGAATTCCTGCGTACCGAGCGATTTAGTAGTACTAGCACCACAGACATCGCACAAAATATCGACGACCTGTGTGGTAGGAACGATGGCTTCGACCTTCATGGCAATACTCCTCGTTGTGATGCCTGATATCAGAACCTGTATAGGTATCGACGGCGAGCATCAGGGCATAGGATGTTGAGCGGCATACGCCGCAACCAGCCGCACAGCCAATGCGTAACTGAGCGGTAGACGTGTTTTGTATTTCCTCAGGCAGTCTGGCCTATCGACTGCCCGTTCCAATGCAGATAGAGAGCTTGCCTGCTCGGCCAGCAGCCCCAGTTGCTCAGCCAGTTTCCTATCCCGTTCTTCCCAATCCACACTGGGATGGTGAACTGCTCGCTTGGCGGCAGGTAACTGTTGATACAACCAGGCACGATCATGTTTATAGAGCCAAGTAAATGCGGTTCGACACACCTGTTCGACACAGCCTCGACTGACATCGGCATGCTGTGCCAAATATGCAGCCACCGTTACACGGTGCTCACGTAGACGGTTAACCCTTCTCAAATGCCGTCGCCAGTCAGACAGCCCCTGGTGGCTCTGAATAATGGCTTCGACCGCCCCGACAGAAACGCCATGACTGTACGCGATCTGCTGCCGTGCTCCCCCCATGAACGCCTGACGCCATATTCCCCGCTCAACTTCAGCTGTAATGCGCTTGGCACGGTGATCAACCGGTTGATTGTGTCTCAGGGCGAGTTGTTTGATATAGCCGACACTGTATCCAGTCTGGCGGGCGATCTGCCGCATGGGGGTCTGTTCCGCCAGCAGCCTTAACACCGCTTGCTCGGCGGCTTGCCTGTCACTCGGAGAAGAGGCAGGCACCGGCATCACGTGTGGCTCCTCGATGGAAAAGAATTCTGCTGGGCTGCGGCTCACAAACGCCATCAATACCGCGTGTTTTAGGTAGTGGTGGTTACGATTTCCGTGAACCAGAGCCGAGATGTACTGATAACTGGCCAGGCCCACTGGCACCATGGGGGCAGAGCCGGTAAATAGGCTCTGCCAAAACGCACTCAGAGCCTTCAACAGGGCCTGGCTGCGGAGATGACCTTGGGCTGTCAAATAGCCCTGCTGTCCCAGCCATCGCCGATAATACTCAGCTGGTGATGCCACTGGCGACTGGACGCACAGATACCGATGCAGCTCGGTGATAAATGAAGAAAGGTAGATTTCTTGCTCGGACGGCAACGATTGCTCATAGCGCATGGCGGGATCGGGCAAGAGCAGTCGCCGATCGATACCTCCCGCGCTGGCCGCCAGGGTTTGCAAACGCAGCGTATGCCTGATACAGGCGGTCACTCCATACAGTTGATGCTCTGTATGCCAATATCCGGCCCCAAACGTCTGTTCATCCTCCAGCAGGCAACTAGGACACCATTTCAGGCAAACTACACCAAAGGCGAGTTTGCTGGCGGCTTGTCCTGACAGGGCCATGATTCCCCTCCCCTCACCCAGCATGGCGGCAGCCAGGGCGTGGACTTGGTGCTTATTGTTCAGCGTCAGGGCGAACAATGGGAAACCCGTGCCATGGTGCAGCAGATATTGCGGATCTACGCCCGCAGCCTGAGCTGCTGCCTCAATATGCCCAGGTAATAAGGGGTGCAGACGAATGGCAGGATGGTGGAATAACCGGTTACAAAAATGGTTTCTATCACTGTATGCGGAATGAACAAAATACTGAGTGACCCAACTGTAGACCGACTCACCAGGTATGTACGCCGGGAGCACCGAACCCAACACGGGGTTAACCCTCAGACCTCAGGAGCCCCACCAGATCGATGCCTGCATGTTGTAACAGCAGCAGGTGGACCAGCGGGTGCAACGGATCTCGGGCTGACTGCTCATGGTAGCCCCGTGCATTGCGCAGCTGTGGGGGTAATTGCCATACCTGACCTGGCCCCCCTGTATTGGTGAAATACGCAGTAAGTGCCATGGGATCGCTTTGAACATCCATCTCCCTAAACCACACATTGATTGACCGGATACTCTCGACCGTGCGCATCGGCTTACCCGATATTCCCATAGACTCACTCACCAACTGGGTCAGCGAGCGTAGGGTGAGAGCACTCGCTGACTGGGCCAATGCCAGCGATGCCAACTCGATCTCGTGCATCCGCTCGGTAAAATGACCATCGTATCCCCCCATCCAGTGTCCACAATGGGGGCAGAGGCTATCGTAGGGTGGGATCAGTTGTTCCGACAACAATTTGGCAGAAAAACCACAGCCTGCGCAGTGACCAGACAAACCGCGTTGATGCCGATGACAATGGAACACTCCTGGCAGTTGATGATCTCGGTGGTAGTAGGGCATACCATGGAGCTCATAATCCTCGGCGATACAGTCTGTACACCAACGCCAGTATCGGTGCTGTAGATTGTTCTGACCGGTCACCCTCAACCGGAGCGGCGTGTAACCCGCCCACGCAGCCGTCAACATATCCTGCTCAGGCAGACTCAAAAACGGGGTTAGATAATGGCCGTAGCCATGTGTCTGCCAGGGCTGAGCTATCCTCTTCGCCCGAAAAATGGCATCGAGGGCTATGTCATCGGCATGAGACAATCGTTGGGGGCGAATCGGCGGGCTACCTAGACCCAGCGCTTTTACTGTAGCGGTGAACGTCCCATGGATGCTCAGCACATGCATTCGACCAGCCACGGCTCCCAGATGTTCACCCGGCAGCAACTCTAAACGATGGAGAATCATTTCGGCTTAACCTTATCTAGGTTGTAGCCGAGTTGTCCTAACAATACTGACGGCGATAACTGATCCAGTTTTTTGCGTTTCTGTACCTCAATCTGCGATGATACGGGTTTGTCGCTCAGCTCGACCTCTCCTTGAACTAGGTTCATGGCTGGAGGCGGAGTTATCTGTGTCATGACATCAGAATGGCTCGCCACCGACTCCAGCATCAGCATCGGCTCAAAATCCTCAAATTTGTGGTAATCACCTCTTCTCAGTGCAGTTAACGCCGGGTTCAATACTCTAAATTCACGATTAAAAACTAAGTCCAGCGCGGCTATAGAAAGATCTTGATCCTGAGGCTCCAGGAACGTGAGATAGGCGAGCGTGGCCCTAACCAGGCTGCTGGCAATTGCCGGAATGCCCGCACTCAGATAATGAATATGCCTACACAATGTATCTACCGATGTTGACTGATTTTTTAGTAATTGAGTCTGGCATAGCAGGCGGATAAACCGTTTCCAAAATGAGCTATTAGAATCGCAACTCGCCAACAACATAGATCCATTTTTGGTCACTCGCCGACCGATAGTTGTTTCCCTCTCAAATAATGCTAGCGTTGCAAATGTTCCTACCAGCATGATCGGCACACCGACTCTGTTGAACAATTCCTCGACAAATTTTATCGACGTTTTTTCATTGATACTTAAAACTTCATTACGGGAGGATTTGGCTAGATTTTGGGCCTCATCAACGACTACCAACCCAACACTATGACCGATAAGAAGCTTGCGCACTATGGTAATTAACTCATTAACAGACCTATTACGGTGTTCATATGCATATGCTTGTCCGGTCACCTCATCCAGCGCCTCCAGCATATTCAACAGCAGCGCTTTTTGACCACGACGCTCGTGAATTTCTACATACAGATACGTTACCTGAGATTGATCAAGCGTATGCTCCTGCCCCTTGTGGTCGGTATAATTGAAATGTTCAATAACTTGATCAAATAGTTTCAGAATACGCCTTACCATAAATGATTTACCACGACCACTCAGTCCAATCAACAAATAACTCTGCAATACAGAATAGAGTTCCAAGCTTGATAAATATGCAACCTGATTGGGATTGGTCTTGTCTCTATCGATAGCCGTCAGTATCCGCCGTATATCTGTTCGCAGAGGATTGCGTTTATCATACCCCGCTTCAATCATGCGTCGCATGACATCATATAAACGATATGCCTCGTCTTGAACGGCATAAACATCATTCAATTGATCGATCAGGGTTCGGATATAATAACCATGAAGTGATGCATCAACACCAGTCAAATCAACATTGTTAATAAAAGGCAACTCGCTGAGTGCATAAAACTGCTGCATTGTTAATGGCTGACCCAGCGCCTCAATTAATGGGTTGTCTCGATACTGTCGATTAGGATGCATATAATAATTTGGCTGGCTCATTGTTCGTCTTCCTGAAAGGATATTACTGTCGGATCATTCAAATTTTGTTTAGATTGCAGCGATTTGGGCCGATGGATTTGATCCCGGTTGTCGACCCCAGACAGATCGGCATAAATGGCTTGCATTTCATTATGTCGCTGCTGTACAGCCTCAATATGCTTGAGGGTTTTCATCCCTGGCTGAATGCCTTTAGCATTGGATTTTTTAAGATGGCGACTTTCTGCTCTAATCGCATCATCACATTGTTTTAAATCCATTTCCAATAAAGCACGTGCATCAAATCTGCTTTCATCTAGAATAGCCAGTTGTTCTTTGACAATCGCTTGACGGCGCATGACATTGGCCCAAATTTGATTTTTATAGGCTTCGCTACGATCAGTCAAATCCAGTTGGAGGAGCTCTCCACTTTCGTCATCTCCATACCAGATATGATTAGTGCTGATATCGGTATATCGAACCTTTATTTTGAAACGACCAATATTTTTTGCTCGGTCAAGATAGCCCCTACGTACAATTTCATTACAATTATAATATAAACCTTTGAAGAACACTCCCTGAGACCTAACTGTTGCCTCTGCTTCCGGCAACAATGCGTATCGTAGGCGATTTGTTGAAACTCGTGGTTTCAATATCGCCTGCTCCATCCCCCAATCCCAAACACCACGAGATGTAAAAACCACACCATCTCGCGACATCTCAAAATTATGAGATAGGACTCTTTCCCTGTTATTGTTGGTAAATATGATACATTTTATCAGTCGAACCATAAACTGTTCATAGGTATACAAAGAATTACGGGATGCATGTTGGTCTTCTTTTTTTGGAGATTTTACAACCTTGCCAGAATCAAAGGGAATCGCTAGAGACTGAATAATATCAAAACTCTTCTCAACCGTGCCTTTCATATCACCACGATGATATGCATTAAAATTGCCTACAGTAATACCAATTTGACCGCGAAGGAGGGAAGCTATATTGCTATCAGTATTCTCTGAACCTCGGTCTAACGTTAATTCACGACAAACCTCCTGGCAGGGCCAATCAGACTCAGCTATTTCATAGCCATACTGTCTACAAAATTCGACCTTATTACTCATAGCATTAAATAATGCCTGACTGGCACCGTGCCAACAAGGACTATCAAAACCAACATGAATTCCCACAATCATTCCACTGAAACTATCAACAACACTATAGATTACAGGTCGTCCTATACTGACTAGTTCATCTTTGCTGTAGGAATATCGAATATATATATCTGCAATAGTACTATCAATTTCGTAGCGCGATGCCGGTCCTCGGAGTCCCGCTCTCGCGAGCCCGGGCTTGCCGGCGTAATCTCGATCATAATTTATACTACCTACCCGTTTTTTCAAAAACGTCAACTGATCAACATATTTAGTAAGCTGGCGCTTGAATGATTTGGGAGAAATAAGATAATTTCTGGGTAGTAACATTTTGAACGGTTCAGCAATATCCTCGTCCGGGGCTCCCATCGGGCGCAACTCTGTCGAAGCATACTCCATACAAAAATCCAAATACAACCGAGAAAGCTGGACTTCTGTCCCCGAGCGGATTTTCTTGGAGAAGAATACTATATTTTTAATGTCTTGTTGGGTAATGCCACGGTAAGATTTACCATAAAGCGTTTCGCGCCCTCGTTTTGATGCAAGACAAACTTTCCCCTTTTCCAGCTCCAGGTATGTAGTAGGCAACTGGTGATTTTTGCCACATGCGAAGTAATTAGGTAATAGCGCATTTGGAATGCCACCACATCGGAAGTAGCGATTCAATTGACTAGTGACATACTTTTTACTTTTTCCTGAACGATCAATGAGTAGTTTCAAAATCCCGCTTGAGTCACCATATAGATAACGATGCCTCAGTTCATGATCGCTTATTAGGGGTTCAAGCGTAGCAAGTCCTTCATCACGTTTTTTTATCCAGTTTGGATTTAAGTTATTATCTGCTTCATAGATGATTTTTGGAAAATCATGATCTGCTATATGTCTACGCCCTTGAGAAATATCATTTTCAACTTCGTCAAGCGACAAGGTAAATGGCCGTTTCGGTGAAACGAGTAGCAATTCAGTTACAGCTAGCCGCATTGTATCCCAGCAGATATCAATGATCAGCAACTCGGAACTATTTTTGGTATCAGACACGATCTTTTGGTTAACCCGCATTAGACCTCCGTATTACTGGCAGAGGACGGTATAACTCGATTCGTTGTGTCAAATCGATATTCAAACGACCGGTATAAACCGCGTGCTGGAACAAACACTGCACCTGAAATTTATCAATATTAAGTTCATAGGCTACCTGATGAATTAACATCAGCAGCGTGGATAAAGGGGTTGCTATCATGTGGTGCCTAAACCGAACAATAACATTGGCATAAAATTCTGCCGAAACCTGAATCAGTTCAGCCTCATCAAAACATTCTCGTAGAAACTCTAAATTGTAAATAATGGTGGCGTCAAAACTCTTCTCTGTTATCAACACATGATCAATATTTTGAGTACGCCAATACTCAAGGGCAATTCGCTCTTTTGCCAATGTACGATTAACAACACGGGGGGATGTTATTTTTGGATCCAGCGCATCAGAATATTTGAAGCTATATGGACTCAATATATGCTTCCCTGCCTCCGTTTGCCGAATAATGACAAAATCCTGAGTCATAGTTTTGGCTGGGATGCGGCCACCATGATTACCTCGTTCTTTATAATTACCTGGATGGACAACGTTCAGAGAGGCAGCAATTTCTAGAGTTTGATGCAGTGGTAACGGATACTGTTCGAGAATGTCGATAACAGTTGGATCGCGTTCGAAATAGAAAAATGGTGCCCTCTCGCCACGACTCAGCAGATGATGCTCACGTCTCGTTTTGTGACTATACACAATCTGCGTAAGTATTCACCGGAACAGTATTGACACAGGAAAAATGAGACGATCGTCTCTTGATCCCACTTTCCTGCTTGCTTGATCCTGCTCCTTAGATACGCTCCCCCCATGAGCAAAAACACCATGCATTCCGCGGGAATGCCCACCA
>NZ_JAGKRI010000222.1:0-341 GCF_017939255.1 Aeromonas sp. Prich7-2 | reverse complement strand
TTGCGCTGCTCGGCATTCACCGCTTCCAGTCCCCAGTCATCCAGGATCAGCAGCTCTATCCTTGCCAGTTGACCCAGCAGTCTGGCGTAACTGCCATCTACCTTGGCCTGGCTCAGCTCAAGTAGCAGACGCGGCAGCCGGTAGTAGCGAGTGCTGTGCCCCTGCTGACAGGCTTGGTAGCCCAGCGCACAAGCCAGGTAGGTTTTTCCGCAGCCACAGGGGCCGGTAATGAGCAGGTTCTGGCCCCGGCGCAGCCACTCTCCTTGGGCCAGGTTTGCCACCTGTGACCGCTCCAGGTTGCGTGCAGACTGGTAGTCCACCTCTTGCACCGTGGCCTGGAG
>NZ_JAGKRI010000221.1:0-1229 GCF_017939255.1 Aeromonas sp. Prich7-2 | reverse complement strand
CGTGGCAGGAAATAACAGAGAAGTTGGAGTGGGCAATGGTGTATTTATCCAAAAACGGCAAAAAGAGTAGGCAGAGAAAATCCAAGCAAAACAACACGTTAGACGGTATTATTAATTCGCTTGCCGCTTAAGGTTCTGTACATGTGCCTGAGATAGACAACTCGAAATGGCGCGTGAATCAATTCGCGAATATGATCCAGGTTGAATTCAGGAACAATACGGCCAGCATCAGGGTGGAGCTGAAGCATTTCGCTATGCTCCAAGATCGCAGCCACGAAATCATCACCGATATGTGGCACATCCTGCTCTTTGTAATACTCTTGAATAGCCTGTAAGTCCTCAAGAGCGGACTGTGCGATGCGTAATTCCATTTACTTGATGCCCAACGTTTTCTTGGCGTCCTCCAACGATACGGTGTTGCCCTCGCGAACATCCATAAGCCCCTGCGCCACCGCTTTTACAAACCGCAATTCCTCTGCACTTTTCTCATAATCCTCGAGCCCCTGCACAACCGCTACGCCGCGGCCACGGCTGGTAAGCAGGATTGGGCGATGCGTGTCCTGTGCTCGACCAACCACCTTTCCGGGATTGATCTTCAGGTCTGATAGAGGAATGACATCCTCGGAAAATTTCACTTGCATAGTGGTTACCTAGCCAACAATTTAGTGCTATTAATAGCACCATTTAACAGGTGCGGTCAAGAAACATAACGCCCGCCACAAACGCGAGCAACTTGTTGCGAGTCGAGCGCCCAACGGGCGCGTTTTTGATGGCGATTGTTATATTTTTCTTTCAATGATGAACTCTGATTCGTCGCCGTTATGAATGAATATTTCGCCTTCGCCTTTGAAAGGAGTTGTGAATTCGATTTTTCCACGACCACACAGATCATCGCCTTCACATTCACCCTGCCATGAAAACTCCATATAGGGCACGCGTGTAGATACACGGGCATCAACCCAGCCTTTTACCGCACCGAAAACAAATTCCCCTAAGCCGTCATCAGTAAATTCAAAATAACCGGGCTCAACTAAATCCACATAGTCTTGATCCCAGTTTGACATCCAAGTGATACGCCATTTACCAGGGCCGACGCATGATCATTCTCTGCACAAGTTGATCAAGTCTCGATCAGTTGAACGGCTCCAAGTACGATTTTAATTGTACCTTGCGTTGCCAAGCTGTAAATAGTCGAGATCTTAACCAACTGTTTATTATTATGGCCCAGA
>NZ_JAGKRI010000220.1:0-44973 GCF_017939255.1 Aeromonas sp. Prich7-2 | reverse complement strand
GACGGTATAACCTGGCCAGAAGGAGGCAATATCAATATGATGCACGGCGACAGCAGGGTGATGGTGGTGGTGTGTTTGGAGACAGCCAGTTTACCAGCACCCTGTCTGTCAACTTCCACTTCCCCAAGATCCCGCGAAGAACCAAACAAAAGGGAGCTCAAAGGCTCCCTTTTATCTGCGCGGCCTGCGCAGCATGGTGTGCGCGGCCTCTTCGGCGTTGTGCCCGCGGCGGGGTCACGACTCCCGGCGCCAGTGGTAGCGCCGCTCCGGGCGGCCACGCTGGCCGTAGTTGAGCTCCACGTCCAGCCGATCTTCTGACTCCAGAAACTCCAGGTAGCGGCGGGCCGTGGTGCGACTCAGGGAGAGGCGCAGGGCCACGGTGTCGGTGGAGAAGGTGTTGTCCGGCTCCCCCGCCAGCAGATCCAGCACCTGTCGCAGGGTGATGGCGTCGATCCCCTTGGGGGTCTCCCGCGCCTCCCGACCCTGGTTGCGCGCCTTGCCCATCAGGCGGTCCAGGTCGCTCTGGGCCAGCTCCCCCGGCTCGCACAGGCGGCGATGCAGGACCAGGATCTCCTCCAGGCTCTGCTGGATGCGAAACAGCCGCAGCGGCTTGATGACGTAGTCCTGCACGCCCAGGTTGAGGGCCTGCTGTATGGTCTCCACGTCGCAGGAGGCGGTCACCATCATCACCATCACCTCCCGGTTGTAGCTGCGCAGCCGGCTCACCCACTCCAGGCCCGAGCCATCGGGCAGGGAGATGTCGACCATCAGCAAGCGGGGCTCGCTCCCCGCCATCAGGCGATCCGCCTCGGCCAGGGTGCCGGCCCGCCCCATCAGGGAGAACCCGGCCGTGGAGGAGACCAGCTCCCCCAACATGGCGCCTATCCGCTCGTCATCCTCGATAATCAGCGTGAAAATTGGCTTCATGACTTACACCAATTGGTTTTTATTCAAATAGATACCAAACAGGGTCGTCTGCTCGGCGGTGCGACGCCATTCTATCACGCCCCCCCGCCTGGCCACCGTCTTCTTGACCAGGAAGAGGCCGACCCCGTGATCCCCGGTCTGGCGGCTGACACCGTAGTCGAACAGGTGATCCGCCAGCGCCTCGTCCACCCCCTCGCCACTGTCCTCCACCTCGATCACCAGCCGCCGCCCCAGATCATCGAGGGAGAGCAGCACCCTGGGCGCGGCGTGCTCGCGGTTCCCCCAGGCGGCGCGAATGCCGTTGTCCAGCAGGTTGCCGATGCAGGTGATGAGATCCGCCGACACCTCGGCCGGATACTCCCCGAGGGCCGACCCCGCATCCAGCACCAGCTCCACCCCCAGCTCCCGCGCCCGGCTGAACTTGCCGAGGATGAGCCCGGCCACCGGCTTGTTCTCGATGACCCGCAGCAGATCCTGCAACATGTTCTGGCAGGCTTCGTTCTCCTGCTGGATGAGGTCTACCGCCTGATCCACGTGGCCGAGCTGGAGCAGACCGGAGAGGCTGCTGAGCTTGTTGGCGAATTCATGGGTCTGGATGCGCAGCATCTCGCCGTACTGGCGCAGGTGGGTCACCTGCATGCCCAGGCTGCCGGTGCCGTCTGGCCGGCTGAAGATGAGCATGCGCCCCGGCTCGCGACCGCTGAGCTCCTGCCAGTGGCCGACGAAGTCATCCCCCTGCACGGTGAACCTGACCGCCCCCCCTTGCTGCAACGTGGGCACGAGGCCGGGGGCCAGCTCCGCCAGGGAGCGGCCCAGCAGGGCGTGGCGCCCGGTGCCGGGCAGTCGCAACTGATAGAAGGCGGCGCTGTTGAGCATGGTGATCCTGTGCTGGTTGTCCAGGGCCACTATCCCCTCCGAGATCCCCTCCAGCACCAGATCCTGCTGGGCGAAGCGATTGGCGATGGTTTCCGGCTCCAGATCCAGCAGGGTTCGGCGCAGCAAGTGCTGTACCCAGAGCGCCAGCAGCAGACCGCACCCCAGCACCGCTGCGATGGCGCCGACCAGCAGGGCGATCCGCTCCTGATAGGTGCCCTCCACGGTGCGCATCAGATAACCCACCGCCACCGCGCCGATGGCCTGGCCATCGGGCCCCACCACGGGAGCGAAGCAGCGGATGGCGGGGCCCAGGGTGCCCACGTCCCGGGAGCAGTAGCTCTCGCGCGACTGGAGCGCAGGCCAGATGTCCTCCCCCCGGAAGGTCTGGCCCACCAGCTCGGGGGAGGGGTGGCTCAGGCGCCTGGCATGTTCGTCGGTCACCACCATGTAGGCGGCATCGGTGCGGCTGCAGATCCCCTGCACATAATCCCGCAGCCCGGGATCGCTCCCCTTCTCCAGGGCCCGGACCACCCGGCTGTCCGCCGCCAGCACCCGGGCCAGATCGCTCCCCTTCTCCTTCAGGTTGTTCTCCAGCAGGTGGCGCATGAAGAGGGCGAGCAGACAGCCCAGGATCAGGATCAGCAGCAGTGACAAGCCAAGCGAGAGGGTGACTAGCTGGTGGCGCAGTTTCATCGTTCAACCTTGCAGCGGACAGGAAAGCCCAGGGTGAGGGTGTCCCCCGGCCGGGTCAGTGGCCAGCCTGGCGCACCTCAAAGGTGGCCACTCTAGCGCCTCCCCCGGCCGTTGTCGGTTAGCTGGCCCGCAAAGCCATATAAAAACTTAAACACCACGGCCCGGGCAAAAAACCTGAACGTGAGCTGTATCACACTATTTACTTAGCCTGCGAAATAAATATAATGCTTCGCAAGCTAAGTAATTGAGGTGCCCGTCATGAAAAAGGATCTGGAGATGTTGCGAGAACTCTCCCTCGCCGAGCAGCTGGGGCGATTGCACCGGCTCTGGCGCACCGTGGCCGATCTCGAGCTGGCACCTCTAGGGCTCACCCATCCCCGCTGGACCGCCCTGTGGAAACTCAGCCGCCTCGGCGGCCACCTCAGCCAGAAGACCCTGGCCGAGGCCCTGGAGATAGAGCTCCCCTCCCTGATGCGGACCCTGGGTCAGCTCGAGGAGCAGGGGCTGATCGAGCGCCATTGCTGCAGCCAGGACAAGCGGGCCCGCATCGTCACCCTGACCCCGGCGGGCAAGGCGCTGCTCGATCAGATCGAGGGCCGCATCATCGCCGTGCGCCGGGAGCTGCTCACCGGCATCAGCCAGCAGGAGCTGGCCCAGTTTGAAGACATTGTGCACCGCATCTCCGCCAACGCCCTCGGCAAGATAGCCGCACAGCACGAAGAGAGAGAATAAGATGACACCGGATCAACAATTCAAGCGCTGGATAAAGTGGGCAATCGTCTGCTTCGTCCTGGTGTTTGGCTACTTTCTGCTGGCCGACATCAAGATGCCCCTGACCCCCCAGGCCATGGCCACCCGGGTCGTCACCCGGATGGCCCCCCAGGTCAGCGGCAAGGTGGTCGAAGTCGCCGTCGCCAACAACCAGCACGTCAAGCAGGGGGATCTGCTGTTCGCCCTCGACCCGGAACCCTTCCAGCTCGCCGTGGATCAGGCCAGGCTCGCCCTGGATCAGGCCAGGCAGCAGAACCGCCAGCTGGACGCGACCCTGACCGCCTATGAGGCGGAGTACAGCTCGCTGCGCACCCAGGCCGACCAGAAACAGCGGGAAGCGGCGCGCATCGACGCCCTCTACCGCCGTCACATGGTCTCTGAACAACAGAAAGATGACGCCGACAGCGCCGCCCGCACCGCCCGTGCCAACCTGCTCGGCAGCCAGGCCCGGGTAGAGCAGGCCCGCGTTAACCGCGGCTTGCCAGGGGAAGACAACCTGCTGCTGCGCCAGGCCCGCAACCGCCTCGCCCAGGCCGAGCTCAACCTCGCCTACAGCCGGGTTCATGCGAGCCAGGACGGCATCATCACCAATTTGCAGCTCAAGCCTGGCAGCGTGGCCAATGCGGGCTCCCCCCTGCTGGCCCTGGTCTCCGAGCAGGTGGACGTGATCGCCGATTTTCGCGAGAAGAGCCTGCGCCATGTCAGCGCCGGCAGTCAGGCCCTCGTCGCCTTCGACGGCGAGCCCGGTCGTCTCTATCCGGCCCGCGTCGCCAGCCTGGATGCCGGGGTCAGCGCCGGCCAGTTTGACGCAAACGGCCAGCTTGCGAACCCTGTCGAGTCCGATCGCTGGGTGCGGGATGCCCAGCGCCTGCGCCTGCACCTGACCCTGGAGCAACTGCCCACTCACCTGCCGGCCGGGGCCCGCGCCACGGTGCAGCTGCTGCCGGACAACACCCTGACCGGGCTGCTGGCCCGCGGCCAGATCCGTCTGCTCAGCCTGCTGCACTACATCTATTGAGATGACGACCATGAACCTGTGGCACAGACCCCTCACCCCCAACGAACTGCGCCAGTGTCTGCGCATCGCCTTTGGCTGTACCCTGGGGTTTGTGCTGTGCAAGATCTTCGGCTGGAGCAACGGGGTCTTCTTCACCGTCACCCCGGTGCTGCTGCTCGGCCTGGTGCCGGTGATGAACGGTCACGCCGCCCGCCAGCTCATCGCCTCCGCCGCCATGTGCGGTCTGGAAGTGGGGCTGCTCGGCGGCCTGTTCGGCGGCCACCCGGGGCTCATGACCCCCCTGGTCTTTTTGCTCTTCCTCTACCGTTTCGCCGCCATGTCCCGGGGCAGCCTGTTCCTGTTCGGTGCCAACGGGGTACTCAGCCTCAGCATCATGCTGCACTTTGCCAGCTACCCCGGGATTGATCTGAACGACCTCATCTTCAGCAACCTCTGGGCCAGCGTCCTGTCGGTGCTCATCGCCTATCTGATGACGGCCCTCATTCCGGACGTGGAGGAGCGCCCCAGGCCGGCCCCCTCCCCCAAGGCGCCGCACCGGATGCGCCACGAAGCCCTGCTGGGGGCATCCATCGCGACCCTCTCGTTCCTGGTGTTCCAGATCTTCGATCTGCGCGACTCCATGTCCGCCCAGGCCACCACCCTGCTGCTGCTCTTCCCCATGCACTGGAACGGCGCCCTGGACTATGCCCGCAAGCGGGCCATGGGCACCCTGCTGGGGGTGAGTTTCGGCATCCTGGGGCAGCTGGTGCTCTATGACTGGTCCGGCTTGCTGCTGCTGGTGACCCCGGTGCTCTGGCTCGGTGCCATGCTGTTCAGCTATGCCCATGTGAAGGAGGCGAGCGGCTCCGGAGTCGGCTTCGGTGCCCTCACCACCCTCGGCATCCTGTTCGGCCAGTACCTGACCCCGGGCAACGACCTGGTCTTCAGCGCCCTCTATCGGGTGAGCAGCATCCTCTTTGCCATCGTGGTCACCCTGCTCGCCTGCTACCTCATCCACCGGCTGCTCAATCGCTTCGAGGCGACACGGTTCGGCCACTGACCCTTTTCTGCAGCCATTGGATGGCTCCCTTTCGCCCCGCTTGCCTGCCGGGGCGTTTTTTTGCCTGCCCCACGGACCAGAGGGAGACGGACGCATCCCGACGCAGGGCTCCCGCCACGAGGTTGCAGTTGTGCCTCATCCTGTTAGGCTCAAGGCCATATGACACCGTTGTGAGGATCAAACATGAAACACGCCAAGCTCTTTCTACTGGGGGCGGGCGCCATCACCCTGCTCGGCGGCTGCGATCTGGGCAGCGGCAAGCTGGGAGTGACCGGCGGCGATCCCGTCACCTATCTGTGTGAACAGAACCAGAAAGTGCAGGTTCGCTACTTCTCCCTCTCGGACGAGAGCCTGAACTTCGTCAAGCTCTCCCTCCCCGATGGCAAGGATTACACCCTGCCCCAGGCGGTTTCCGCCTCCGGCGCCCGCTATACCGACGATCACGAGGTGGTCTGGTGGAACAAGGGCAAGGAGGGGTTCGTCGAGATGCGCGATGACGCCGGGGAGTGGCAGAGCCGCTACAACGACTGCAAGGAGCAGTGATCCGCGCCGTCATGGCACACAGCCCACACGAAACACCCCGGCCTGGCCGGGGTGTTTGTCATTTCACTTCCACTTCGAATCGGGCCACAACCCGAGCCGGAATGGCTTGCAGATTCTGATCCGATGGCCGGTAGCGCAGCTGCGCCAGCCCGGAGATGGCGATGAGATCCAGCACGCCGGGAGGCTGGGACTCCAGTACCTCTGGGCTGAACAGCGTGCCATTGGAATCGATGAGGTAGCGAAGGGTCACATACCCCTTGACCGGCCTCTTCGCCGGCAGCCCCCCGACCGGGTTAAACCTGATGGCATCCCCCACCAGCACCCAGTATTCGGGCAGCGTTTCCCAGGTGACATCCACCGGAGGCTGATTCAGCTTGGCGGTGGGGCTGGCACAGCCCCCGAGCAGGGCCAGGGCGGCCCACAGCAACAACCCTTTCACTCGCACTCGACATTCCCTCTTCGTTGTATCGCTCGACTCCATGAGCGACGCGCCAGTGTCAGGCAAAGGGGCTCATCCTGGAAGCCCCCATCTGGCAGGCAAAAAAAAGCCAACCCCGGAGGGCTGGCCTTGTGATCTCTCACGACTCAGGCGCGCTTGTCGCTTACCACCAGCCAGAGGGCATGGACCATGCCGGGCAGACCGCCCAGCAGGGTCAGCACTATGTTGATGAGGAAATGGAGGCTGAAGCCTACCTGGATAAAGGCGCAGACCGGGGGGAGAAAGATGGCCAGCAGGATCTTGAGCAGATTGTTCATCGGGATTCCTCGTGTAAACAGCGCTTGGGGTTGGCCTAACCATAAACACCCAAAGCCTCAACTGCAAACCAGACAGGGGATCCGCTCTCCTCCTTTCCGCCAGGCGTTGAGGTCGTGAACCATCTGATTGCGGCTGCCACGCCAGAGCAGACCGGGATCCGCCAGGGCCTTCTCGAACCTGCCATCCACCAGCACGTCCAGCAAGGCCACCAGCTCCCGCTGGGCCGGGCTGAGATCGGCCAGCAGATAACCGGTCCAGCACCAGATGTCCTTGCCGGGGCACTCGGCCCGCACCCGCTTCACCAGCGCCAGCACATGCGGCACGTTGGCGGGGTGGAGCGGATCGCCGCCGGAGAGCGACAGTCCGCGCCGCTTGATGCGGCTGTCGTTGAGATCGTGAATGATGCGATCGCTCATCGCCTCATCGAACGGCTTGCCCCCATCGAGCCGCCAGGTGCTCTGGTTGTAGCAACCGGGGCACTGGTGCTCGCAACCCGACACGAACAGGGTGGCGCGGGTGCCGGGGCCGTTGATCACATCGACCGGGTAGTACTGGTGGTAGTGCATTCGAGTTCTCCGGGTTAACGGCCAACCCCCTCCCAACCTCCCCCTTCGAAAGGGGGAGGAGCTTCTTTGCCCCCTCCCCTGCCAAGGGGAGGGCTGGGGTGGGGTCTGCCCGCTTACATATGCTTGACGCGGCGCTTCACCTCTTCCTGCTTGCCCGCGTTGAAGGGGCGCGCATCCGGGCTGCCGAGATAGCCGCACACCCGGCGGGTCACCGACACCTTGGCCGGGTCGTGGTTGCCGCAGCGCGGGCAGGTGAAGCCCTTGGAGGTGCACTCGAACTCGCCGGTGAAGCCGCAGTCGTAGCACTCGTCGATGGGGGTGTTGGTGCCGTAGTAGGGCACCTTGTCATAGCTGTAGTCCCAGACATTCTCCAGCGCCTCCAGGTTGTGCTGGATGTTGGGGTACTCGCCGTAGCAGATGAAGCCGCCGCTGGCGATGGGCGGATAGGGCGCCTCGAAGTCCAGCTTGTCGTAGGGGTTCACCTGCTTCTCCACGTCCAGGTGGAAGCTGTTGGTGTAGTAGCCCTTGTCGGTCACCCCGGCCACCACGCCAAACTCCTTGGCGTCGATGCGGCAGAAACGGGTGCAGAGGTTCTCGCTCGGGGTGGAGTAGAGACTGAAGCCGTAGCCGGTCTCCTCCTTCCACTCGTCGGTGGCCGCCTTGAGCCGCGCGATGATGGCGATGGCCTTCTGGCGCAGGGTCTCGCTGTCGAACAGGTGGACGTCTGTGCCATAGAGGGCGTTGATGGTCTCGTGTACCCCGATGTAACCCAGCGAAATGGAGGCGCGGCCATGTTTGAAGATCTCGCTGATGTTGTCATCGGCCTTGAGGCGCACCCCGCAGGCCCCCTCCATGTAGAGGATGGGAGCGACCCGGGCCTTGACCCCGTCGAGGCGCTTGATGCGGTACATGAGCGCTGTCTTGGCCACCCGCAGGGCGGCGTCCAGCTTGTCCCAGAAGTCCGCTTCATCGCGGGATTTCAGGGCAATGCGCGGCAGGTTGAGGCTCACGACCCCCAAGTTGTTGCGCCCCTCGTGGACCAGCTCGCCATTCTCCTCGTAGGCACCGAGGAAGGAACGGCACCCCATGGGGGTCTTGAAGGAGCCGGTGACCTTGACCACCTGGTCGTGGTTGAGGATGTCCGGGTACATCCGCTTGGAGGCGCACTCCAGCGCCAGCTGCTTGATGTCGTAGTTGGGATCCCCCGGTTTGTGGTTCAGGCCATCCTTGATGGCGAACACCAGTTTCGGGAAGACGGCGGTCTTCCTGTTCTTGCCAAGGCCGGCGATGCGGTTGCCTAGGATGGCGCGCTGGATGAGGCGCGATTCCCAACTGTCCCCCAGGCCAAAGCCGAAGGTGACGAACGGCGTCTGACCGTTGGCGGTGTGCAGGGTATTGACCTCGTATTCGAGGGACTGGAAGGCGTCGTGGCACTCCTTCTCGGTGCGAGCCATGGCGTAGGCATCCACGTCCCTGATCCCCCACTCCTCGGCCACCTCCCGGTGCTTGTGCCAGCTGATGGCCACATAGGGTGCCAGCACTTCGTCGATGCGGTTGATGGTGGTGCCGCCATAGATATGGCTCGCCACCTGGGCGATGATCTGGGCGGTCACCGCGGTGGCGGTGCTGATGGATTTGGGAGTGTCTATCTCCGCGTTGCCCATCTTGAAGCCGTGGGTCAGCATCCCCTGCAGATCGATCAGCATGCAGTTGAACATGGGGAAGAAGGGGGAGTAGTCGAGATCGTGGAAGTGCAGGTCGCCGCTCTCGTGGGCCTGCACCACGTCACGGGGCAGCATGTGACTGATGGCGTAATGCTTGGCGACGATGCCCGCCAGCAGGTCACGCTGGGTCGGGATCACCTTGGAGTCCTTGTTGGCGTTCTCGTTGAGCAGGGCCGCGTTGGTCTGCTCCACCAGGCCGCGGATCTCCTGGGCCAGGCGACCCCTGGCCTCGCGGGCCTGATCCCGGTCGTGACGGTATTCGATGTAGGCACGGGCGATGGCCTTGTCGTCGGAGGCCATCAGGTGGTTCTCGACCCGGTTCTGGATCTCGTGGATATCTACCTCCCCTCGCCCCTCCAGCTCCTGGCTGACAGCGGCGGCAATGCGCTCTGCCAGCGCCGGACTGGCCTGATTGACCGCTGCCGCCGCCCGGCTGACCGCATCGCGGATCAGTTGGCCATTGAATGGTGCACGACATCCATCGCGTTTGATCACTACCGGTTTCATCGATTTTCCCCGTATTGAAAGACCTGGTGGCCACCCTCGGCTCACCCTCGTTGAGTCCCCTTCTCCACGCCCGTCCCCGGCGCAAACAAGGTCAGCCAAGGCTTGAAACACCTGGGCTGACACTGAGAGGGCGACCACTTATGCACAGCTTTATGACACTATATATGGGTGTTTTTTTCATGTTCACCCCTATATGTGGGGTCTATTAGGCACCAAAGCGGTACCCTGTTTCTTGATCCAGAACAGGTTTTGGAAGGAGTGGGGCAGTTCACAACCAGTGCCAAAAGGCGCTCTTTTTGCTCACCCCAGACGGGATGCGGGCTCCCGCCCGGCAAGGGATAAAAAGAGAGGGACACGCCTTCCGACAACAATTGACCGAGGCGCCAGAGAGCGGGAGAGCACATACTGGGGAACAGTCTGTCCCTTGCGGAAAAAACACGTGACCAAGGTCTTGCTCCTGCTCTCCCTCCTCTCCCTCCCGCTGCTGGCCGCCGAGATCCTGGTGATCAGCAGCTATCACCAGAGCAACCAGTGGGATCAGAGCTACAGTGCCGGCCTCGAGCAACACCTCAAGCAGGCGCATCACCTAGGCTATCTCTATCTGGACACCAAGCGCCAGCCCGGCCAGACCCGTGACGAACTGCTCGCCAAGGGAATGGCCGCCTACCGGACCCACCAGCCGGCGCTGGTGATCCTGGGGGATGACAACGCCATCAACGCCCTCGCCCGACCCATCGCCGCCCGGGGAACGCCCGTGGTGTTTCTCGGGATGAACGAGAATCCGCGCCCCAAGGGGCTGGTCGGCCACCCCCTGATCACCGGCGTACTGGAACGCCCCCTGCTCAAGCGCAGCATCAGCGAGATGAGTCAGTTGATGGGAGGGCTGGAGCGTGCCCTGGTGCTGTTTGACGAAAGCGAGGTGTCCCGCACCGCCGTCGCCCACGAGTTCAAGGGGCGAGGCGAGCTGACGATCGGTCAGACCCGGGTCAGCAGCCGCCAGTTCACCGACTACGGACGCTGGCAGGAGGCAGTGCTCGCCAGCCGGGAAAATGGCTATCAGGCGCTCTTCCTCGGCCTCTACCACACTCTCACCGACGCTCAGGGCCAGCATGTAAGCGAGCAACAGGTACTGGCATGGACCAGCGCCAACAGCCCGGTGCCACTGTTCTGCTTCTGGGCCTTTGCGGTGGGCAGGGGAGCCGCCATCGGCGGCCTGGTGCTCGACGGCCACAGTCAGGGAGAGAGAGCCGCCGAACTGGCCAATGCCATCCTCTCGGGCACGGCGCCCGGCGCCCTCTCCCCCCGCGCCGCATCCCGCGGGGAATACCTGTTCAGCAAGAGCGAACTGGCACGCTGGCACCTGACGGCTCCCGATGCCTGGCAGGACAAGGTGAGCTACATCGAGTGAGCCCACCAACGACAAACCCGGCCAGTGGGCCGGGTTTGTCTGCTCAAACGTGCATCCTCAGGGCTGAATGGCCGCCTGCAACTCGGCTTCGGTCCAGATGGTGATCCCCAGCTCCTGGGCCTTGGCCAGCTTGGAGCCTGCCGCCTCCCCCGCTACCAGCACGTCGGTCTTGGCCGACACCGAGCCCGCCACCTTGGCCCCCAGGGCCTGCAGCGCCGCCTTAGCGTCGTTGCGGGACAAAGCGGTGAGGGTGCCAGTCAGCACGAAGGTCTTGCCGGCAAAAGGTTGATCGCTTGCCTCCTTCTTCTCGATGGCCGGCCAGTGGATCCCGGCGGCCAACAGGGCGTCGAGCACCTCGATGTTGTGGGGCTGACGCAGGAAGTAGTAGACGTGCTTGGCCACTATGTCCCCCACGTCGGCCACTTCCAGCAACTGCTCCACCGAGGCGGCGCGCAGGGCATCCAGGGTAAGGAAGTGGTTGGCGAGGTTCAAGGCGGTCGCCTCCCCTACTTCGCGGATCCCCAGGGCAAACAGGAAGCGGGGCAGCGTGGTGCTGCGGGCGGCATCGATGGCCGCCACCAGATTGAGGGCCGATTTTTGCCCCATCCGCTCGAGACCGGCCAGCTGGATGGCGTTGAGACTGAACAGGTCCGCCGGGGTCTTCACCAGCCCCTTGTCCACCAGTTGCTCCACTATCTTGTCGCCAAGGCCATCCACATCCATGGCGCGACGCGCCGCGAAGTGCTTGATGGCGGCCGCCCGCTGGGCCTCGCAGAAGAGACCGCCGGAACAGCGGGCCACGGCCTCCCCTTCCAGCCGCTCCACCGCCGAGCCGCACACCGGGCACTCGGTCGGGAAGAGGATCGCGCGGGCATCCGCCGGGCGCTGCGCCTCCACCACAGCCACGACCTGGGGGATCACGTCCCCGGCCCGGCGCACGATCACGGTGTCGCCGATCATGACGCCAAGGCGCGCGATCTCGTCCGCATTGTGCAGGGTAGCGTTGGAAACGGTGACGCCGCCGACAAACACCGGCTTGAGCTTGGCTACCGGGGTGATGGCACCGGTGCGGCCCACCTGGAACTCGACGTTCTCAAGCGCCGTCATCTCCTCTTCTGCCGGGAACTTGTGGGCGGTGGCCCAGCGCGGCGCACGGGCCACGAAACCGAGCTCCTGTTGCAGTGCTATGTCGTCCACCTTGTAGACCACGCCGTCGATCTCGTAGGGGAGCTCGCTACGGCGCGCCAGAATGTCGTCGTGAAACGCCTGGCAGCCGGCGGCACCCTCTTTGAGCTTCACTTCCGGGCTGAGCGGCAGACCCCAGGCCTTGAGCTGATTGAGGCGACCGAAGTGGGACTCCCCCAGCTCGTCGCCACCGACTCCCACGCCGTAGGCATAGAAGCTGAGGGGGCGGCTGGCGGTGATGCGTGAATCGAGCTGGCGTAGGCTGCCGGCAGCGGCGTTGCGCGGGTTGACGAACACCTTCTCCCCCGCCGCCAGCGCATCGCGGTTCATCGCCTCGAACCCCGCCTTGGGCATGAAGACCTCCCCACGCACCTCCAGCCGCGCAGGCCACCCCTGGCCGCGCAGGGTCAGGGGAATGGCCTTGATGGTGCGCACGTTCTCGGTGATCTCCTCCCCCGTGGTGCCGTCCCCGCGAGTGGCGGCCTGTACCAGCTGGCCATCCACATAGAGCAGGCTCACCGCCAGACCGTCCAGCTTGGGCTCGCAGCAGAAGGTAAAGCTCACCTCCCGCTTGAGGCGATCGCGCATGCGCTGCTCGAAGGCCTGCAACTCCTCGCCGCTAAACACGTTGTCCAGACTCAGCATGGGGATCTCGTGGCGTACCTGCTTGAAGGCGGTCAGCGGCTGGCCTCCCACCCGCACGCTCGGCGAGGCCGGCGTCTTCAGCTCGGGGTGTTCGGCTTCCAGCGCGATCAGCTCGCGCATCAGCCGATCGTATTCGGCGTCCGGCACCGTGGGGTTGTCCAGCACATAGTACTGATGACCGTACTCGATCAGCAGCTCACACAGTTGACGGTGGCGGGAGAGGATATCGCTCATGAAAAAGTCTCGAAGTGTGATGGAAAAACCGGCCAGTGGACCAATAAAAATGCGGCACCTGGGTACCGCACTTTTTATTCATTCGACCCGCATGGCGTATTAGTCGCGACTGGCCTCGTAGGCGGCCAGCTCATGCCGGTAACGGGCGATGGTCTCGTCGCTCAGCGGGCTGCGATCCATATCCGTCAGCATGGCATCGAGATCGCTCGCCAGCTGATCGGCGGCCTGCAACATGTGCTCGAAGGCGAAGGCGGCATTGCTGCGAAGGGGCAGTTGCATGAAGAGGGACACACCCGGGGTGCTGAACTGCTCCATGCGATAGGGGTTGAAGGTGCCCGGCTTGACCATGTTGATCATGGAGAAGAGCACTTCACCCTTGCCGTTCGGATCTTCGTGACGGTGGAAAATATCCATCTCGCCAAACTTGAAGCCCAGCGCCAGCAGGGAAGAGAGCAGGGTGGCCCCTTGCAGATCATGACCCGGACGGCCCATCAAGTTGATGACATAGACATCCTGCCAGATCTTCTCGACCGGGGCCGGAGCGGGTTCTGGCTCGGCTGCGTGAACCGGCTCTTCATAGGCTGGCTCGTCATCGTAAGCGGGCTCTTCATAAGCCGGCTGGGCGTAGCGGGGAGCCTGCTGGGCAACCGGTGCCGGCTCGCGTGCACCGAAGGTCGGCGCCTGGGCATAGGCCGGCTCCACCAGCGGCTCTTCGTCCAGCGGCTGCATCATGGGCTCGCGCTGCGGACGGGAACGGTGTACCGGCGTACGGCGGATCACCTGTGCAGGTTTGCGCACCGGCGCGGCAGGGGCCTCTTCAACAGGGGCGGCAACCGGCTCGTCATAGTCCTCTTCTTCCTCATACACAGGCTGAGGGGGGACAGGGCGAGCGGCAGGCTTGCGCACCACGGGAGGCGGCAGATCGGCGTCGTCATCTTCATCATCGAAGGCGGGAACGGGGGCGACACGGCGGGGTTCGGGCTGACGGGCCTCGTCGCTGCGCAGTTTGGGCTCGGCACGACGGCCACCGCTCACCACACGCACCTGACCGATACCATCGCTGTCGAAGGCGTCGTTGTCACGCTCACGGGACTTGGACTCCATCCGACCCAGGGGTTTCTCCTTGATCGGTGCCTGACGATTCTTTCTGTTGCTCCACAACCCGTGAATGAGCAATGCCGCGATGGCAATACCGCCCAGGGCAACCAAGATGTAACGCAATTCCTGCATTAGCTGCTTCTCTTTCTAGTTTTGCTCAGCCAAAGCGACGGCTTCACCGATATCGACCGACACTATGCGCGAAACCCCGGGCTCTTGCATCGTGACGCCAACCAGCTGCTCGGCCATCTCCATGGAGACCTTATTATGACTGATGTAAACGAACTGTACTGTGCTCGACATCTCTTTGACAAGAGAACAGAAGCGACCGACGTTCACTTCATCGAGCGGTGCATCCACCTCATCCAGCAGACAAAATGGTGCTGGATTGAGTCTGAAGATGGCAAAAACCAGCGCAAGGGCGGTTAGCGCCTTCTCCCCCCCGGAAAGCAGGGCAATGGTAGCATTCTTCTTGCCCGGAGGTCTTGCCATGATGCTCACTCCGGCCTCCAAAAGATCATCCGAGGTCAGCTCAAGCCAGGCACTGCCCCCCCCGAACACTTTTGGGAACAGGGATTTTAAATCTTCATTGACCTTATCGAAAGTGTCGCGGAAGCGTATTTGTGTTTCTTTATCAATTCTTTTAATGGCTTGGCTCAAGGTGTCGAGGGCCTGCTCCAGATCCTGGCACTGATTTTCCAGGTAGCTTGAACGGGTTTTCGCCTCCTCATACTCCTCCAGTGCCGCCAGGTTGATGGCGCCAAGCGCCTCCACCTGCGCCTCCAGAGTCTGGATCTCCTGGCGCAGCTTGCCGCGATCAGCGGCAATCAGCACCGCCTGATCGAGGTCCACCAGGCGCACGCCCAACTCTTCGAACTGCTCGTGCAGTCCCTGCCTGCGCGTCAGGTTGCGCTCGCGCTCGAGCCGCAGGGTCGCCAGCTTCTCCTGAATTTTCACCAGCTGCTTGTGATCGGCGCTTCTGGCCTGCTCCAGCTCGGTCAGCTGACGATCCAGCTCCGCGAGCCGCTGGTGACAGGCCAGTTGCTGCGCCTCAAGATTGCGCTGTTCGACCAGCAGGGGCGACAGATCCTGACTCGGAGCGGCCCCTGGCTCCTTGAGTTCCGCCAGCTCCAGGCCGAGACGGGCCAGCTCCTGCTCGCGCAGCGTGATGAGCTGGCGCTGGTTCTGCTGTTCCAGTTGCAACCGCTGGCAGGCCGCCTGCTGCTGCTCCCGGCGAAGGCGCACCTCTTCCAGCGCCCGCTCCGCCCCGCTCACCTGCTCCTGGGCGAGCAGCAGCGCCTCGGCGAGTACCTCCCCCTGCTCCTGCAGCTCGCCAAGGGCCGCTTCATCCTGCTCAAGCCGCTCCCCGGCCGACGCCAGCCGCTGCGCCTCCTCAGCCTGCTCCTTGTCGAGCCGGGCCAGCTCTTCCCCCAGCTGGCCCAGGCGCTGCAAGCGCTCCTGGCGCTGCCCCTCGCGCAGACTCCAGGCTTCGCGCAGTTGCTGCCACCGCAGCTCCTGCTCGCGCAGGGTGTGCTGAGCCAGCTCATGGGCACTGTGCAGCTGGGCCCGCGCTGCATCGGCGGCGGCAAGCTGCTCGTCGAGTCTGTGCAGCGCCTCCCGACCCGCGGCCAGCTCGGTGTGCAGCCGCTCACGCTCACCGAGCAGCGCCAGCGTACCGAGGGCCATGCCCTCCCCCAGATCCGCCCAGTTGGGGCCGAACCAGTCGCCGGCGGGAGTGAGCAGCGACTCACCGGCAGAGAGGCTGTGCAGGCGGGACAGCGCCTCCTCCCTGCTCTCTGCCAGCCAGATGGCATTGAGGAAAGCCGGAATGTGCTCGCCCCCCAGTTGCGCCGCCAGGGTACCGGCCCTGGCTGGCTGGACCGGGCCAATCCAGAGTCCGGGTTGCGCCAGGTTGCACTCGTCCGCCGGGATTGCGGTGAGCCAGCGGCCGAGCACCTTGTCCAGCCCCCGGGCCCACTCGGGGGGAACCTGCAACCGATCCGCCAGGGTCGCGCCCGCCATCTGCTCCCCCAGGATCTGATCCAGGGTGGCGAGGCGCGCCTCCAGCTCGCGCAGCAGGCCCTGCTGGCGACCCTGCTCTGCCTTGAGCTCTTCATGGCGCGACACACCGGCCTGCCACGCTGCATCGGCTTCCTCATGGCGGGCGCGGGAGAGCGAGAGTTCCGCCGCCAGGGCATCGAGCGCCGGTTGCAGGTTCTCCCCCTCCCCGCCAAGGGGCCCGGCCTGTTCGTCTTCCAGCTTGAGGCGGGCAAGCCGGGTCTTGGCCTGCAGCTCCTGCAGGCCATTCACCTCGGCGCGGGTCTGGTTGAGCCGCCCCTGCAACTGGCCCAGCTGCTGCTGCCACAGCTGCTGACGCTGGCGCGCCTGCTCGAGCCGATCGCCCGCAGCCGCACGCACGCTCTGCTGGTCGGTAAGCAACTGCTCACACTGCTCGAGGCGCGCCGACGCCACCTCCCCCTGCAACGTGCTGTCGCCCAGTTGCTCTAGCTGGCCGGCCAGCTGGGCCTTGAGGCCGTCGATACGCTCGCCGAGGGACTGCCGCCTCGCCTGCCAGTCGCGGCCCAGCTCGCTCTGGTGCAGTTGCTGCTGCTCAAGGCGAGCGATAGCCTGCCCACCGAGAAAAATCTGTTGCTGGCGGCTCGCCTGCTCGGCCTGCGCCTCCTGGCGGGCCACCGACAGGGTGACGTGACGCCCCTCGTCGGCGGTGCGCTTGGCATCGAGGGCCGCCAGCGCCTGTTCAGTCTGGGCCAGTTCGGTCTTGGCTTCGCCAAGACGCGTCTCCAGCGCCCACAGTTCAGAGCCGATCAGTTCGCTGCGGGCCGCGCGACTGCGACTCTTGAGCTGCTTGTAGCGCTCGGCGGTCTCAGCCTGGGCCTTGAGGTGCTCGAGGCGTGAGCCCAGTTCGCCACGGATATCGCCAAGGCGTTCCAGGTTCTCCTGGGTATGGCGGATACGCTGCTCGGTCTCGCGGCGCCGCTCCTTGTAGCGGGAGACCCCGGCGGCCTCTTCCATGAACAGCTTGAGATCGGCGGGGCGGGACTCCACCAGCCGGCTGACGGTGCCCTGTTCGATGATGGCGTAACTGCGGGGCCCAAGGCCGGTGCCGAGGAAGAGGTCGGTCACGTCCTTGCGGCGGCACTTCTGGCCGTTGATCTGGTAGTGATTGGAGCCGTCGCGCAGCACTTCGCGGCGCACCGAGATCTCGGTAAAGCGGCCGAACTCGCCGGGTACCCGGTTGTGGGGATTGTCGAACACCAGCTCCACCGAGGCGCGGCCATGGGCGCTGCGGTTGATGGAGCCGTTGAAGATGACGTCGGTCATGTTCTCGCCGCGCAGATGGCGGGCGGAGCTCTCCCCCAGCACCCAGCGCACGGCGTCGATGACGTTGGATTTGCCGCAGCCGTTGGGGCCCACCACGGCAGTCATGTCGGCGTTGAGTTCGATGCGGGTCGGCTCGACAAACGACTTGAAACCGGCGAGTTTGATCAATTTCAGACGCATGGCGGCCTATGTGGGTAACGAAATAAAGAGGAGGCGGGCAGGCGACTTTACCAAATCAAAGGCTTGTTTGTAATATGCTGGCACTTTCCCCATTCACTGATGGATCTCACATGAGCCAATCACCCCACATGGTCAAAGATTCGGTCAGCGGTGCAGACTACTTCCTGCGCGGCTTCTCACTCATCCGCCAGCCCGGCATCCGCACCTTCGTGCTGATCCCCCTGCTGGTCAACTTCGTGCTCTTTGTCGGTGCCTTCTACGCCCTGTTGCTACAACTGGACGGCCTGTTCGCCTGGCTGCACCAGCAGATCCCGAGCTGGCTCTCCTGGCTTGATTACCTGCTCTGGCCCATCGCCCTCATCACCATACTGGTGGTCTTCTCCTTCATCTTCAGCTCGGTGGCCAACTGGATAGCTGCCCCTTTCAACGGCCTGCTGGCAGAGAAGGTGGAACAGATCCTCACCGGTGAAGCCATGAATGACACCGGCATGCTGGATGTGGTGAAAGATGTGCCCCGTACCTTCGGCCGCGAATGGACCAAGCTGAAATACTATCTGCCCAAGGCCATCGGCTGCCTGATCCTCTTCCTGATCCCGGTAGTGGGCCAGACCCTGGCACCCGTGCTCTGGTTCCTGCTCAGCGCCTGGATGATGGCGATCCAGTATGTCGATTATCCGTTCGACAACCACAAGATCGGCTTCATCACCATGCGCGACGCCCTCAAGCAACGTCGTGGAAAGTGCCTGAGCTTCGGCGCCCTGGTGACCCTCTTCTCCGCCATCCCGGTGGTGAATCTCTTCGTGATGCCGGTGGCCATCTGTGGCGCCACCGCCATGTGGGTAGACCAATACCGCAGCGAGCAACTTGGACGCTGAACCGCGTCATCATGATCAAAAGAGGGGGCGAAAGCCCCCTTTTCATTACTTAATCTAATGCATAGCCAAGATAGCTTGTCGCCCCAGCGCAGGGTTGTTAGGATGCGGGCCTTTCTCGCACCCTGGGATATCTCATGTTACATGCACTCTTCTTGCTCGGCCTGGTGGCCGAAGGGATGACTGGCGCGCTGGCAGCGGGTCGGCGACGGATGGATCTGTTTGGCGTCGTGATCATCGCCTCGGCGACGGCCATCGGTGGCGGTACCATTCGGGATGTGCTGCTGGGCCACTATCCCCTGCTCTGGGTCGAGCACCCCGAATACGTGCTGCTGGTGGCGGGCGCCGCCATGGCCGGGGTCATCTCGGCCCCGCTGATGCGCTACCTTGGCAAGCTGTTCCTGGCGCTCGATGCCCTGGGGCTCGTGGTCTTCTCCATCTTCGGGGCTGCCCGGGCGCTCGAGATGGGCCACGGGGCCGGCATCGCCTGCATCATGGCCGTGGTGACCGGCGTGTTCGGGGGGGTACTGCGGGACTTGCTGTGCCAGCGTATCCCGCTGGTGTTCAAGCGCGAGCTCTATGCCGCCGTCTCGCTGATCACCGCCGCGCTCTACTGCTTTGCGCTGCACCATGGGCTGCCCAACGACTGGGCCGCTTTCGGTGCCATCGGCATCGGTTTCGTGCTGCGGCTCCTGGCGGTACGCTTCAAATGGGGACTGCCCACCTTCAACTATCAGTACGCCACCCATTGAACACGCCAGTTCCTGGCCATATCGCACGGATAACGAGCAACAAAAAAGCGCCATACGGCGCTTTTTTGTTGGGCATCGGCAAATCGGCAAGAGAGTAAAAGGTCAGTTGATCCCTTCCGAGCTGAAGAAGGTCGCCTTGTCGGCGATGAAACGCACCTTGATGTTCTTGCCTTCCCCTCCCCAGACACAGCTCGTGGTGCCGAGAGCATCGTCGCAACGCTCGGCCTTGCCGAGGATGGCGCTCGCTTCGGCATAGCTCATCCCGACTTTCAGCTTGTCGTAGCTCTCGCGGTTGAGCTTGCCGCAACCAGTCAACAACAGGGCGATGAGCCCCCCGATCACAATCTGCTTCATCTTTCTCTCCTCTGGCTGGAGTCCAGAGCCTAGCAGCTTGGTCCCCCTCAATGCCAGCGGCAAAAAGACACAATCGGCACTCAACCCTTGAGGAAATCCCGACTCACCAGCTACGAACGGGGCCTGTGTCCAGGTGCACGAAGTTGTCGGAAGGGTAATAACCCACACCGCCCACCTTGAGGTTCAGGGCGGCCTTGCGCAGGTGCGCCAGCTGCACGCCGGGGATGCGCACGTCAACCGCCTGCCCCAGGGTGTGGTAGCTGTGCTTGGCAACACCGCGACTCTTGCGCCGCTTCTGCTGATTGGTGGTCGGGGAGCGATAACCCGAGATGAGCTGGATTTCGCCGTGGCGCCCCAGCTTGTGTTGCAGCAGAAAGAGCTGATCGAACAGCTTTCTGTCGATGTTGAACACTTCGTTGCGACGGTAGTCACGGAAAATATGGTTGAGCTCCGCCAACCCGTCACTCAGATAGTGGCCATCTTCCCAATAACTGGCGCGTACCCGCTCGCCGGTATTGAGGTTGAAGAAACTCAGTTCCCGTCCCGAAGTGCTGCGGCTCGCAAGCGCAGGGAACGACAGCAGGCTGGTCCCCATCAGGCAACCCGCCCCCAGCAGCAGACGGCGTCGGCTTATCTCTTGTCCCAGCATCCGTTGTCCGTCCATCTCATGGTGAAGTCACACAGGTGAATGAATTTGATACAAGGGCCGAAACTACCTGCCAGAAAAAGCGCTGTCAAACCCCATTCACCCATGAAAAAGCCCGGCACGGGCCGCAATGCTGTTCACTTAAGAGAATTTGAGTTCCAGTCTACGTAGTATCAGGACAAAAAATCGAGGGAGGCATGATGCCTCCCTCTTTCTATTGCAAGCCCCGCTGGATAAAGGCTGGAGGAAGATCGACTGGACACAGCCTTGCCCCCTCAACTCAAATCCAATTTATGAATAATCAGTCAAAAAAGTGCTTATCTGAACAGCATTGCGGCACGGGCCGGGCTTGTCACTCTGTGGCGAGGATCACAGCAAGCGGCTTTGATAGCTGACTCTGTCGAATCCGTAGATATCGTTGCGCAGTTGCTGACGTCCCTCTTCATCAATCCAGCTGCTCCAGTAGACGGTAAACACCGGGATAGGGTTGCTCAGGGGCAGCCACTTGGTCTGGGTCTCTTTCAGGATGCTGGCTACCTTGTCCGGCTGATAGCGGGAGTCCGCCAGCAGCAGCTCTGCCAGATCGTCGGCGTGTTCCACCCGGATGCAACCCGAGCTGAAGGCACGGGCCCCCTGCTCGAACAGCGCCTTGCGCGGGGTGGAGTGGAGATAGATGGCATCGTTGTTAGGCAGATAGAACTTGTAGCGACCCAGGGCATTGTGATCCCCCGGCTTTTGCCGCAACCGGTAAGGGAAACCGGAGGCCAGCGCATGGTGCCAGCCATCTTCGCTGAACTGCACCGGATTGCCCTCGCCGTCGATCACCTCGAACTGTTCGCGATCCAGGTAGGCAGGATCGCGCCCGAGCTTGGGCAGAATGTCCTTGCTCAGGATGGAGCGCGGCACGTGCCAGGCCGGGTTCAGCACGATGGAGCGGATCTCGCTGGCGAGGATGGGGGTTGCCCGCTGCTCCTTGCCGACGATGACCCGACTAGTGAAGACCTCGCTGCCCGACTCCACCACGCTCAGGCGGTAGTCCGGAATGTTGACCAGCACATAGCGACCGGCAAGGTGATCCACCAGATCACGGCGCCACAGGTTGCGAACCAGCAGGCTGGCGCGCACCTCGGGGCCGGTATTGAGCCAGCTGCGGGTCTGACGGCCGATGATGCCGTCGGCGGTCAGGCCGTGGCGGCGCTGGAACTGCTTGATGGCCTGTTCGGTCTCGGGATCGTAGAGGCTGTCCTGGTGAGTCGGGGCACTGTCCCCCAGTTCGTTCAGGATGGAGCGGATCTGGCCGAGCTCGGTCGAGCTCTCCCCCGCCCTCAGGGTCGGCATGGAGAGGATGGGCCAGTGCTTGGCCATGGGCATGGCCAGCAGCTTGCGCACTTCTTCGCGCACGGCGTCGTATTCCGCCACCTGTGGCCTGAGTTGCCTGACCTGCTCCAGCAGATTGTCTCCCTGGGGAGCATGGGCCAGGGGGCGGTTCAGATCCAGCTTGAGGGTCTGCATCTGTTCGCGCGCGACCAGATCCATCCCTCGCCAGGCCTGCTGGAACCGGGCCAGCTTGCCAAAGGCCTCATCGTAGAGGGCACCGCGCCGATCCGCCGGGGTCTTTTGCAACTGCTGCCAGAGGCGGTAGAAATCCGGATGCAGCTGGGCCAACACCGCTTCCTGCAACTGCTGTTCAAGCTCATGACGAGCCTGCTCGGCCACCTCGTTCTGATACCAGTCATGCTGGATGCTGGGACTGGCCACTACCGCCTGTTCCGTGCTGGCATGAACCATGCTGGCCGGCCAGCAGCCCAGCCAGATGAGATTCGCCAATGCCAACCAATACTTCTTACCCATGCTTCTTACCACGCTTGCCTCAAATCGGTTCATTTCGGCCTGTCAGGCGCGACGGTCAGGACCCCATGATGCGTGAATGCCGACGACTTTGCTAGCGGACGGAGGTGTAACGACGCCAGATGAGTTCCTGCTCCCCGCTGTCGCCGACGGCCACTATCGCCTCGTTGAACCGCGCTACGAATTCCCCGGACAGGGTCTTCTTGCTCAACATGAAAAAGGTGGGCGTCTCATGGATCGCCATGGTGTGGGGGACGACCGCATCCGACAGCCCCTCTCTCTTCAGACCCCAGGGCGTGGCCAGACTATCCCCGAGAAAACCGTCTATCCGCCCAAGCAGCAGCTTGCGATAGTTTTGCACATCGTTGACCTCGCTCACCTGGTTGCGGTATCGCTGCAGAACCTTGGTGATTTCCGGGCCGTAATAGTAGTCCCTGGTCACACCGAGGCGATGCCCGTGGGCCAGCCAGCTCGCCAGATCCGACTCCTCCCCGGTACCGGATTTGCGTACCCAGAGCGATGTCCGGCCCGGGTTGTAGGGGATGGAGAACCAGGCATAACGCGCCCTGTCATCGGCAAAATACGCCTCCATCACGATGTCCAGCCGACCCCGCTCAAGATCGTGCAACCCCCGCTTCCAGGGACGCTCCACATAGACCAGATGACAACCCAGCCGATTCGACACGGCATTGAGGTAGTCGACCGCAAATCCACGCAGTTCCCGACGTGCTCCCTCTTGCTGGTAATAGTGGTATGGGGGCCAGTCATCGAAACCGACGCGAAGGGGGGAGGAGCAGAACGATTGCGCCCACAACGGTTGGAGGGGCAGACAGCAGAGCACACACAGAGAGAAGAGTCTCATGGGTCATCCTTGACAACGGGACAGGCCATCTTAATTCTGCCCGGGTGAAATGGCGACAGATCCTGCCACAACAAAGCACAATATCAGCCGTTTGCCTGATGCGCCCCAGGTGGCGGCAGACAGGTTGGCGCCGAAAAAGCCACAATCAAGAAGAGGAAGCAAACGACCCCAAAGCCCCTTGGTAAGCAGGGTGATTGAGGGTTAATATGTGAGCAAATATATTTTTGTGATCCACTATGCTTTTTTTGCAATTGGATTAGCATATGCGCGAAATCTGCCTATCAATCTGTCGGGCGTCGAGTGAGTAATATGACCTACAAAAAGTTCGGTTTTCTGGCTGCCATCCTGGCACTGAGCGGTTTCTACCTTTATACCCTCTATCTGGCCGCTCACCCCAACGTGAGCCTGGCTTACAAGCTCTATTACCTGGAAGGCAAGACCCGTTTCTGGGAGCACAACTCCAGCATGACCCTCCAGCCTGGCAACGAACTCAACCTGACCAAGCCGAGCCGCTTCCTCTCAAGCGAAGGCTGGGCCAAGAAGCCCAGCGAGCAAGGCACCGAGCTGAGCGGTCAGGGCGGTCTCTATTTCGTGCTGCCCAAGCAGCAGGCCCAGCCGGAGCAGCTCACCATCCAGGCCAGGATCAACAGCCCTCAGGCTGGCACCCTGCTCAAGGTGGCGCTGGGTCATGATTTCACCACCACGGTCAAGCTGGCCAAGGCGGGCATCAACGAGATCCGCCTCAGCCTGCCGGGCGACTCCCTGACCGCCGATCCCAAGCGTCCCAACTTCCTGGCGCTCTCCGCCCCGACACCGCTCAACGTCCAGTCCGTGCGACTGACCGTGGCTCAGTGAAGCGGAATGCCCCAAGTATCTGTTCCGTAAAATAATTCTTTCAATAAGGAAGTTCCCATGTCCCGTGCCGATTTTCGACTCTCTCTGGTCGTTCCCGTTTACAACGAGGAAGAGAGCATAGACGCCTTCATCAGCGCGATAGATACCGAACTGGCCCCGCTCAAAGACCAGCTTGAAATCGTGTTCGTCAACGATGGCAGCCGTGACCGCACCCGTGAGGTGGTCGAGCAGGCCATCGCCCGGGATCCCCGTGTGACCCTGGTCAACCTGGCCCGCAACTTCGGCAAGGAAGCGGCCATGACCGCCGGCCTGCACCAGGCCAAGGGCGACGCCATCGTCCCCATGGACGTGGACCTGCAGGATCCCCCCTCTCTCATTCTGGAGTTCGTCAAGCTGTGGCAGACCGGCGACTATGACACCGTCTACGGCATCCGGGTGGATCGCAGCGCCGATACCCCGATGAAACGCCTGACCGCCGGTGGCTTCTACCGCTTCTTCAACGCCCTCTCCACCAGCACCAAGCTGCCGGAGAACGCCGGTGACTTCCGCCTCATCGATCGCAAGGTGGTCGAGGCCATCAAGCAGTTGCCGGAGCGCAACCGCTTCATGAAGGGGCTGTTCGCCTGGGCCGGTTTTCGCGCCGTCGGCGTTCCCTACGAGCGCCCGGCCCGCCATGCCGGCGAAACCAAGTTCAACTACTGGAAGCTGTGGAACTTCGCCCTTGACGGCCTGATGAGCTTCTCCAGCTGGCCGCTGCGGGTGTGGAGCTACATCGGGGTCGGTGTCTCCTTCATCGCCTTCCTCTATATCCTCAAGATCATCACCCAGGTGCTCTTCTTCGGTATCGACGTGCCCGGTTACGCCTCCCTGATGTCGGTCATGCTGTTCCTCGGCGGCATCCAGCTGCTGTCGCTGGGCATCATCGGCGAGTACATCGGCCGCATGTTCGTCGAGGTGAAACAGCGCCCCGTCTACCTCATCGAAGGGGTCTACGGCCAGTACGCCAAGCAGGATGAAGAGCAGAAGCAGGAAGTGCCCACCACCAGCAAGAAGGGCGCTGGCAAGAAGGCCGCCGCGAAAGCCGCTGATGATCAGCAGGAGCAGGCGTCTCAATGATCTCCCGCGAGGAATTCTGGCGGCTGGTTCGCTTCGGTTTTGTCGGCGGGGGGGCCACCCTCGTCGATCTGGGTACCTCCATCGCCCTGTTTCATACCTGGCCGGCCATCTCCGAGCACCTGGTCACGACCCTGGCCTTTGCCGTGGCGTTCTGGTTCTCGTTCTTCGGCCATCGCTACATCACCTTCCAGAAACAAGGTGCCGCCAGCAAGTTCCTGCTGGTTGCCCTCTTCTCTCTGGCGGTGCGTAATCTCATCCTGAGCGGTTTGCTGTTTGCCGGTCTCTCCGGCCTGTTGCCGGTGGTGATCGCTACCCTGACCGTCACCGTGCTCACCTACGTTCTCTCCCGTATCTGGGTTTTTGCCTGATGAATGATATGACCAATACCGCCCCGTCAACCGGGGCTGCACTCCCCTATCGCCCGTCACTGCGCATCAGCGGCCGCGACTGGCTGATGATCGTCGCCGCCTTCGTACTGAGCCGGGTGGCGCTCTATGGCATGGGCTATTTCGGCGTCCAGCTCTATGGCGCCACCGACATCGGGCCGCTGCAAGCCTACTGCCAGTTCGACTGCGTCTGGTTCCAGCGCATCATCGAGAATGGCTACGACCTCTATCCACGCTGGCTGAGCAAGGGCAATGCGGCGAACTGGGCCTTCATGCCCCTCTATCCCATGCTGGCCGGCGGTCTCTCCAGCCTGTTTGACATGGAGAGCCTCATCGGTCTGATGCTGGTGGCCAACATCGCCTTCTTCATCAGCCTGCCCCTGATGCTGCTGGTGCTGCGCCAGCTCAAGCTGGGGGACGACACCGCCCGCTTCGGGGTCTGGCTGCTGGCCTTCTCCCCCTTCTCCGCCTATTTCGTCTCCGGCTATACCGAGCCCATGTTCATGGCCTTGATGCTGGGAATGTTCCTGTTCGCCTACCGCGAACAGTGGCTTATGGTCGCCTTCCTCGGCATCTTCATCTCCGCCACCCGCAACCTGGGGGTGATGATGGTATTCCCGGTGTTGATCCTGGCCCTGCAGGCCTACGGCTGGCGCGAGTTCTTCCGCTTCACCGAGCGGGCCTTCAAGGTGGTGTTCACCCTCTGGCTCATTCCCCTCGGCCTCTTCTCCTACATGGTCTATCTCTATCACCTCACCGGGGATGCCCTGGCCTTCAAGCACATCCAGGTGGCCTGGGGCCGCTATATGGACAGCCCCCTGGACTGGTGGCTGAGCGGCTTCGAGCTGGGGGGGCGCAAGGCCTATCTCTCCATCATGGTGATCTTCGGCTGGTGCCTGAATGGCTACCTGTTCAGCCAGAAACGCTGGGCCGAAGCGACCCTGATGTTCATCTGCTGCACCATCCCCCTGATGACCGGCCTCAACGCCATGCCCCGCTACATGTTCGGCCTCTATCCGACCCTGCTGGCCATCGTGCTGCTGGCCCATCGCTGGCCTGCCATCCGCCCTGCGGTGCTCTGCATCAGCGGCATGGTTGCCTCCTTCATTGCGGTGGCCTTCGTCAACTTCAAGTTCTTCACCGTGTGACGCCACCCCGAATGCCTACAAGCCGGTCAACTGACCGGCTTTTTTCATGGCCGCGACACCCAGTTCACACTTTTCCATTCTTGAAAACGTAACCATTTGAACTGACGTCACAAATCGGTATTTTACCGGTCCAAGCCTGCCCCAGCGCGCCCTAGAATGAGTGCCTCAACGGACCCTGCTCCTCACACTCTGCTCAAGGAATGGCTTATGCGTCTCTCTTCGCGCCCCGCTCTTCGCCCATCACCCCTGTGGCTGGCCGTGCTCGCCACACCGCTGTTCATCGGTCAGGCGATGGCGGCCCCCGAGGTCTATCTCCATGTGGATGGCAAACCGGTGGCCGAGGCGCTGACGCTGGACAAGGGCACCGTCACCCTGACCCACAGACTGGACAAGGGGAGTCACCAGATCCGCATCAGCGATGCGGGCAACAGCTGCGGCACCAGCTTCGGGCCAACCGAGGCCAAGCCCCTTCCCTTCGGCACCGCCCAGCCCATGGACAAGTGCAGCAAGGGGACAGACTTCAATCTGAGGGTGATGCTGGCGGGGGACTACGAGTTCACCTTCAACCCCGATACCCCCAGCCTCAAGGTGTTGCGGGCAACCAAAAAGAGCGAGTTCAAACGCCAGCCTCCGGAAGAGCCCTGCATCAGCTGGGATGGCGGCCCGGTCACGACATCACTCAAGGGAGTCTGGCCCGACGGCACCCGGTTGCGGGATGCCTACTCGGGACAGGAAGCCGTGGTCAAGGGCGGCAAGATCACCCTGACACCGAGCAAGGAGAGCGGCGGCCTGCTGCTGCTCGAGCCGGTCAAGGCCGCCAAGCCTGCTCCCTTCAGCTGGGATCAGGCGAGCGTCTATTTTCTGCTGACCGACCGCTTCCACAACGGCGATCCCGCCAATGATCACAGCTTCGGTCGTCAGAAGGATGGTCAGGACGAAGTGGCCACCTGGCATGGCGGTGACTTCAAGGGACTGACCGAGAAGCTCGACTACATCAAGCAACTCGGCATCAACGCCATCTGGATCACCCCCATGGTGGAACAGGTCCACGGCTTCATCGGCGGTGGCGAACAGGGGAACTTCCCCTTCTACGCCTACCACGGCTACTGGGCGCTCGACTTCACCAAGATAGATCCCAACTACGGCGACGAAGAGAGCCTGAAAACCCTGGTGGACGAGGCCCACAAGCGCGGCATGCGGATCATCCTCGACGTGGTGATGAACCACGCAGGCTACGCCACCCTCGCCGACTTGCAGGATCTGGGGCTCACCGATCTCACCCAGAACACCGGCAAGCTGCCGAGTCGCTGGAACGAATGGCGCCCGAGCGGCGGCCTCAACTGGCATGGCTACAACCAGTTCATCGACTACCAGTCATCCCACTGGGACAAGTGGTGGGGCCCTGACTGGGTGCGGGCCGGCCTGCCCGGCTACCCGCAACCCGGCACCGACGACGTCACCGGTTCGGTGGCGGGACTGCCGGACTTCCTGACCGAATCCACCAGATCGGTGGGGCTGCCACCGCTGCTCGCTGCCAAAAAAGACACCAGGGCCAAGGCCCTGCCCAACGCCACCGTGAGCGATTACCTCATTGCTTGGCACACCGACTGGGTGCGCCGCTTCGGCATCGACGGCTTCCGTGCCGACACCGTCAAACACCTGGAGCCCGCGGTCTGGGCCAGGCTCAAGCAGGCGGGCACCGACGCGCTCAAGGAGTGGAAGGCCGCCAACCCGGGCAAGGCCCTCGATGACCTTCCCTTCTACATGGTGGGCGAGGTGTGGGATCACGGGGTCGCCAAGGACTTCTGGTACCAGCACGGCTTCGATTCCCTGATCAACTTCGACTACCAGCGTGAATTCGCCCTGCCCCAGGCCCAGTGCATGGCAGGGGCAGAGCCCACCTATGCGAGCTATGCCAGCCGCATCAACCAGGATCCCGAGTTCAACGTGCTGAGCTACATCAGCTCCCACGACACCAAGCTCTTCTTCGGCGACTATCAGGACGTGGCGCTGCAACGGCGGGTGGCCAACAGCTTCATGCTGCTGCCGGGGGGCATCCAGATCTACTATGGCGACGAGTCCGGCCGGGGACTGGCCAAGGATGGCGGCGTGTTCGATCAGAGCGTGCGCTCGGACATGAACTGGCAGGAGCTGGCGAGTGGCGAGAAGGCGGAGCTGGTCAAGCACTGGCAACGGCTCGGCCAGTTCCGTGCCGCCCACCCTGCCATCGCGGCGGGCAGCCACAAGAAGATTTCCGATGTCCCCTATGGCTTCGTGCGGGAGAAAGGAGAAGACAAAGTGGTCGTGGTCTTCGCGGGTCGGCAGAAATAGCGACCTGGCCTGAATAAAAAGGGGAGCCGATGGCTCCCCTTTTTTGTCTTGCCGACGCCCGCATCAATCAGACTGGCGGGCCGCCTTTGGCCACTGCAACCTCGCCCTGAGCAGGGTTTCCTGCCACAGGGGCCAGGCCAGCAAGGCCTGCTGATAGGCGCCAGCCTGACCGGGCAGCGAAATGCCATAGCTTGCCAGTCGATAGGCCATCACCGCATAGAAGGCATCCAGAATGCTCGCCTCGTCGAAATAGAAGGGCCCCCGCGCCTGGGACCAGAGAGTCTGCAACCGGGCCAGCTCGTCGATGACCTCCACCGGCGGTTCACTCTGGGTGGGCGCCCCCAGGAAGAAGGGCAGCAGGGTGCGGATCTGACGAAAACCGGCGTGCAGCTCGGCGCACAGGCTGCGGGCCAGGGCCCGTTCGGCCTTGTCCACCGGATAAAGGTGGCGCTCCGGGCAACACTCGTGGATATATTCGGCGATGGCCAGAGAGTCGTGAATACGCAGCTCACCGTCGTCGAGCCAGGGCACCAGGCCGGCGGGGGCCGTGCGCTTGAGCCGTTGCAGCTCCTTGGCATCTTCCAGATCGAAGACCTGCTCCTGCCACTTGAGCCCGCTCATGGCAAGCACCAGCGCCGTTCTCATTGCCCAGGTGGAGCCCGTGCCCACCGTCAAAACCAGGGATCCCATCGATTGCCTCCTGCATGGGTTGTTTACTGGCCATCCCGCCGGCCCCGTGGCACGACATCCGATGACCACCTCACATTTGCGTACTGGCGGGTTTGACCCACTTGGGTAGCAGTGCTAGTTTGATTTTTCAAAACAATCAGTTAGCAACAATGTGAGCTATGGACAGCCAATTTACCATCGTCATCGCAGATGACCACCCCCTGTTTCGGGGCGCCCTCTATCAAGCGGTGCACATGGCCATCGACGACGCCAGATTGCTGGAGGCTGACTCCATCGACAGCCTGAGCCACCTGCTCGACGAACATCCCGACGTCGACCTGCTGCTGCTGGATCTCAAGATGCCGGGGGCCAACGGCTTCGAGGGGCTGGCCTATCTGCGCGGACATCACCCGGATCTCCCCATCGTCGTGGTCTCGGCCTCCGAGGATCCCGCCATCATCCAGCAGGTGCTGCGCCTGGGCGCGCTCGGCTTCATTCCCAAGTCCGTCCCCATGAAAGAGCTGGTCAGCGCCCTCAATACGGTGATCGGGGGGGACAACTGGGTGCCGGAAGGCATCTCCCTCCATCCCGAGCCCGGCGAAGGGCCCGATTTCGCCACCAAGCTGGCCAGCCTCACCCCCCAGCAATACAAGGTGCTCATCATGTTGCGGGATGGCAGCCTCAACAAACAGATCGCCTGGGAGCTCAACGTCTCCGAGGCGACCATCAAGGCCCATATCACCGCGATTTTCCGCAAACTCGGGGTCAAGAACCGCACCCAGGCGGTCATCGCCCTCCAGCAGATGGATATCAAGGACAGTTGAGCCCCTTGCCACCATCAGAGCCCATATCACTCCGCCTTCCGCAAACTCGGGGTCAAGCACCGCACCCAGGCGGTCATCGCCCTCCAGCAGATGGATATCAAGGACAGTTGAGCACCTTGTCACCATCAGAGCCCATATCACTCCGCCTTCCGCAAACTTGGGGTCAAGCACCGCACCCAGGCAGTCATCGCCCTGCAGCAAATGGGCATCAAGGACGACTGAGCTCGTCCCCGGCTGGCTTGTATCGAGCCAGCCCCCCTCCAACAGACTCTCTGGCACCCCGCGGCAGCCGGAAACGGCCTCCCTGCACCATTTGCGGCTCGACAATTAGCACGGTCGTACTTTATGCTGCCAGCCCAGAGAGAGGAGAGCCGGATGAGCAAGGGACGTCTGACCCGCGACACCATTTTGCAGACTGCATTCGAGCAGGCGAGCCAGCAGGGGCTGGAGAGCCTCACCATAGGCTCCCTCGCAACGGCCTGCGAGATGTCAAAAAGCGGTCTATTCGCCCACTTCCAGTCCCGCGACAACCTCCAAATCGCCGTGCTCACCTATTCCGCCGAGGTATTTCGTGAGCGGGTGATCCAGCCGGTGCGCCAACAGGGGCACGCCACCCAGCAGGAGAAACTGCTCGCCCTGTTGCAGGCCTGGCTGGCCTGGAACCAGAGTTTTGCCGGCCGCTGCATGTTCCTCGATGCCTGGACCTCCGCCCAGGAGGGTGAGGTCCAGCAGGCGGCACGCGAGCTGGTCCGTTTCTGGCTCGACTACCTGGCACGCCAGGTAGTGCAGGGGCAGACCAGAGGGGAGTGGCGCAGCGATCTCGATCCCTGGCGCGCCGTCTATCGTCTCTATGGCCTCTATCTCGGGGATCAGGTGTTCCATGCCCTGGGGCTCAGCGAGGATCCGGCCCGCCACTTCTGGCCCGAGGTGGAACAATTGCTGGCCAGCTGGCGCTGACCCGACGGGCTCTTCTTTTTAAAAACCCGCAAAAAAGCACGACCGTTCGCACACAAAAGACACAGGATGACCATGAGCAGCAAGATCTATTTCAACACACGCCGCTTCAGCCCGAGCAAGTTGCTGCTGGGCCTCGGCACCCGCCTGCATCACGTGCTCGCGCCCACCCACGCCAAGCGCACCGCCAGCAAGCTGCTGCTCACCCCGCAGCGGGCGACCCGGGACGTCGCAGCCCCGGCCGGCCTGGTCGAGCAGGCCATCCACACCAGTGAAGGGACCCTGATGAGCTACCGGCTCGGGCAGGGGCCGGTCTGGCTGCTGATGCACGGCTGGTCAGGCAGTGCCAGCCAGTTCTATCCGCTGATGAGCCATATCGCCGCCCAGGGCTATACGGCCCTCGCCTACGATCACCCCGCCCACGGCCGGAGTGAAGGGAACAGGGGCCACCTGCCCCGCTTCGTGCGCGCTTTCGACGAGATCCTCGAGCGGGTCGGCCCCGTCCAGGGCGTCGTCACCCACAGCATGGGGGGCGCCGTCACCCTCAGCAGCCGTCACCCTGCCATGGATGCGTTGCCGCTGCTGCTCATCTCCCCGGTGCTCGACTACGTGCCCCAGCTCTACGGCATGGTGGCGCGCTCCGGCTACTCCATCCGGCTGTTCGATGCGGTGGTCAAGGAGATAGAACACAAATACCAGCACCCGCTCAGCACGGTTGACCCCCTTGGCCGGCTCGCCCGGCGCAGCGGCGCCGCCCTCATCGTTCACGACGAGGAAGACCGCTTCGCCCCCCACCGGGACTCCCTACGCGCGGCCCAGGATGGCAGAACCCGACTGGTGAGCACCCGGGGGCTCGGCCATGGCCGTATTCTGGCAAGCCCTCCAGCCTTCGCCGCCTTCGATCAACTGAGCCAGACGCCCTTGGCAAACTGAAAATGAAACGGGCCGCAAAAATTGAGCGTGCGGCCCATTTTATCCGGTATACAACGTCTTATAGTTGAATTGCGCGGTGGCAACCCGCCCTGGCGATCACGATAAGGCGCACCCTCATGGCCAGACCCAATACTGCTCTTCTGCTGACCGGTGGTGGTGCCCGCGCCGCCTATCAGGTCGGCGCACTCAAGGCGGTGGCCGAACTCTACCCCCGCAACATCGGCATCCCCTTCCCCATTTTGTGCGGCACCTCGGCGGGGGCTCTCAACATCACGGCGCTGGCGTGCTACGCCTCCTGCTTCCATCTGGGGGTGCGCAAGCTGGAGTGGGTCTGGCGACGTTTCGAGACCCACCACATCTTCGACTTCCACCCCTGCCAGCTGCTGTGGCGCACCCTCTATCAGGGCTCGGCCGGCCTCATCACCCCCCAGAGCAACCGTGCCTTCCACCTGTTCGACAACGCCCCCCTGCGCCGTCTGCTGGATCAGCTCATCGACTATCACCGCATCGATGACAACATCCTCTACGGCAGCCTGGAGGCCATCGCCATCACGGCCTCCGACTACGATGACGGCCTCTCCACCACCTTCTTCCAGGGGCGGGCCGAACATCAGCCCTGGGAGCGCGCCAGACGACGTGGCCTGCGAACCCTGCTCACCTCGGATCATCTGCTGGCTTCGTCGGCGCTGCCCTTTGTCTTTCCCGCCACCCCCATCGGCGATCGCGTCTACGGGGATGGTTCCATCCACCAGCTGAGTCCGCTCAGCCCCGCCATCCATCTGGGGGCGGAGCGGATCCTGCTGGTGACCCTGGACTCCCCTCACAGGGAGAACCCGACTCCCCGCCAGGGGCACCTGACCAGCTCCAACATCGCGAGCCATCTGCTCAACACCGTCTTCTCCGACACCCTCAATTCGGATCTGGAACGGCTCGGGCGCATCAACCAGACCCTTTCCCTCATTCCGGCGCGGGAGCGCAGTCGGCTGAAACTGCGCCAGGTGGAGACCTGCGTGGTCCGCCCCAGCCAGGATCTCGACCTCATCGCCCTCGAATACCTCCCACGGTTGCCGACCCAGCTGCGCCGTCTGTTGCGAGTGCTCGGGGTCAACGGCGAAGAGAGCAGCAGCCTGGCCAGCTTCCTGATGTTTGACCCCGGCTATTGCCAGCGGCTCATCAAGCTGGGATACCAGGACGCGCTGGATCACCGCCAGCGCATCGAGGCCTTCCTCGACCTGCCGGGCAGCGGGAGGCAGGAGCAGTTTCGCGAAGAGGCCTGAGGGGCCTTCTCCCATGGCAAGGAGATCCTAGCGTCCCTCCAGCAGGCGCTGCTCGGCCTGTTCCATGGCCACGGCCGTGCCGAAGAGCACCAGGGTATCTCCCACCGCCAGCACCAGCTCGCGCCTGGGATCCAGGCTGCGCTCCCCGCGATGAATCGCCTTGATGCGCACCTCTCCCAGGGCGAGATCCCGTACCCTGTGTCCCACCGCCCAGGCCTGGTCGTGCAGCAGCACGGGATGCAGCCGCTCGAGCAGTTGATCCGTCTCCAGATTGCCCGCACTCTTGCCGCCCCAGTAGAAACCGTGCAGAAAGCGATACTGGCTGCTGCGCTCGTGCTCCATGCGCCGGATCACCCGGCCGATGGGAATGTCGCAGTTGAGCAGCAGGTGGGAGACCAGCATCAGGGCTCCCTCCTGGGATTCGGGGATCACCTCGAAGGCGCCGGCCTGCTTGTAGTGTTCAAGGAAGCTGTCATCCCGGGTACGCACCAGCACCTTGATCTCCCCCGCCAGCTCCCGGATCAGCGTCAGCATGGCATCGACCCGCTTGCGATCGTCGAAGGTGATGATCACCAGCCGCGCCCGCAGCAGACCGGCCGCCAGCAGGATGTCGCGCCGACTGGCATCGCCGAACGCCACCTGCTCCCCCGCCAGCTTGGCCTCGCTCACCCGCTCGGGATCGAGATCCAGGGCCAGGAAGGGGATCTCTTCGAGCTTGAGAAAGCGGGCACAGGTTTGGCCGGTGCGTCCGAACCCGGCGATGATGACGTGCTGGTGTTTGCTCAGGCCCGACTGGGCCACCTCGGCGCGAGAGAGCAGGGCACTGTCGGTGAGGGAGTGGGCAAGTCCCAGCGCCCGCAACACCAGCCAGGGGGTGAGGGCGATGGAGATGACACCGATGCCGATGAGCAGAGAGACCAGCTGGTGATCCAGCAAGCCGTGATGACTCGCCAGCGCCAGCAGCACAAAACCGAACTCCCCGACCTGGCTCAACATGATGCCGGCGGCCATGGCGTCGCGCTTGCGCTCCCCCATCAGGCGGCCCGCCAGCAATATGAGCAGCGACTTGCACAGGATGAGCCCCGTCACACAGGCCAGCACCTGCCACCAGGCGTCCGCCACCAGCGCCCAGTCCATGGTCATGCCGATGGTAATGAAGAAGAGCCCCATCAACACGTCGCGAAACGGCTTGATGTCCACCTCGAGCTGATGACGATAGTGGGACTCCCCCAGCATCATGCCCGCCAGGAAGGCACCGAGCGCCATGGAGAGCCCCATCCACTGGGTCAGGTAGGCCGCCAGCAATGCCACCAGCAGGGCACTCAGTACGAAGAGTTCGTCTGAACGTGCGCGCGCCACCTCGAAAAACAGCATGGGCAGCAGCCACTTCCCCACTGCCAGCAGCACGGAGAGCGCAAACAACCCCTTGAGGGAGGCCCAGGCGACCTCCGCCAGCAGGGCGCTGCCCTGCACCTCAGGCTGGGCCAGGATGGGGATCATCACCAGCAGGGGCACCACGGCGAGATCCTGGAACAGCAGCACGCTCACCCCGAGCTGGGCTCGCCGGGTATGGAGCTGCTTGAGCTCGCCGAGCTGCTTGATCACCACGGCGGTGGAGGAGAGCGCCAGGGTGCCTGATACCACCAGCGCCTGGGCCAGGCTCAGCCCCCACCACCAGCCGAGCCCGAAAAACAGCAGTGAGGTGAACAGCACCTGCAGGCTGCCGACCCCCAACACCAGCTTGCGCATGGCGAGCAGACGCGGCAGGGAGAACTCGAGCCCGAGGGAGAACATCAGGAACACGATGCCAAGCTCTCCTATGGTCTGCATCATGGCCTGACCCGTGACGATGGCCACGCCGTGGGGGCCGAGCAGCATGCCGGCAAACAGATAGGCAAGGATCACCGGCTGGCCGAGGCGCCGGAAAATGGCCACCAGCACAACGGCGAAGATCAGCAGGATCAACACATCGGCGTACACCCATCCCTCTCCTTCATCTGCCCGGCACCCTCTTCCCTGCAAGCACAGCACCCGCTCCCCATATGGCACGGCACTCGCTCAGCGGCAGGAATTTCCCCTCCCGTTTCATCCCGTTAAGCCTAGCCAGCCCCCTTGTTTTTCATCGGACATATTTTAGGCACAGGGCTTGCAGGAGCCTGCGCAATGAATGGAGAGGTGTAAGGGCTGTAACGTGGAAAACACATCGTCATTGAACGGCTTCGGACATGGCATAGAGCAGTGGGTACAGCAGATGGAGCGGCTTGCGCCCTTGACCGGGCAGGACCGCTATCAGCAGATAGAGCAGTTGCTGGGGCAACGGGATCTTGACGCCCTGCTGGCAATCTTTGCCGAGCGGGTGGCAAACATTGTCCGGATCCACTCGCTCCAGTTCGACTGTGGCCAGCCCCATCCCCTCATCTCGCACCCGCCCCAGGCCAGGCTGACCCTGCATGCCTATCGCTTCGAGCTGCGGGGACGACACGAGCAGTTGCTCGGCCAGTTGCACTACGAGCTGGAGCACCCTCTGAGCGACGGCCAGAGGCGGTTGCTTGAGCAATATCATCAGCTGTTCAGTCTCCCCCTGCCCCTCTATCTGCGGCTGGATCGGCTGGAACAGCAGGTGCGGCTCGACCACCTGACCGGGCTTGGCAATCGCGCCTACTTCGACGAGGCCATCGGCCGGGCGGTGGAGCAACACAGCCGGGAACCCCACGGCCTGGTGCTGGTGCTGCTGGATCTCGACAGATTCAAGCAGGTCAATGACACCTGGGGCCACCCGGTGGGCGACCTGGTGCTAAGCCGCTTCGCCCAGTTGCTGCAGGGGTGCATTCGCGGGACGGATCAGGCGTTTCGCCTCGGCGGGGACGAGTTTGCCCTGCTGCTGCAACCCGCGGACCCCGAGGCCTGGCGCCCGGTCTGGCTGCGGTTGCAACATGTGCTCCACAGCCACAAGGAGCTCAGCGCCTTCTCGGTGGGGTGCAGCCTGGGAGCCGCCAGCTGGCAGTCGGGCATGGATGTGCAGCGCCTCTACGAGACGGCCGATACTCATCTTTACGCCCGCAAGAAAGCCGGGGGCTCCGGCCTGCCCGAATAGGGCATCACCCTTCCCCTCCCGGCCCCCTGTCACTCTGCGATGTCAATCTGCATCCGGGGTGACGGGGGGCCGCCACTCCCACGCCACCCCCTCTTCTGGCGCCAGAAATCCGTCGCAGACAAAGAGCCCGGCCACCAGTGCCACCTGTTCACCGTAGTAGAGGATGGGAATGCGCCCCCGCTGCCAGGAGGGCACCCCGTACTCTTGCAGCAGCTTCTTGAGCCGCCGGCTGCCCACCCGCCCCACCGGTTTCAGCATGACGCCAGGGGCGACCTGAAAACGCACCGAGAGCGGCTCGTCCCCCCTCGGTGTCCGCAACCCTTCGCCATCCGTTCTCCAGAGCCTGAACTGCCCGAGCCCGTCCGGCAGGGTGAGCGTCTCTTCCATCCGGATGGGCAGCACCTCCTCGCGGGGGGCGAGATCCGGCGCCACCAGGTAGAGGCGCCCCTGATAGCGGCGACACGCCAACCCTTGCAGGCTCAGCCTGGGGTTGGCGTCATCGCGCGCCAGCGCCACCTCCTGCCACAGCAGGCCCAGCAGCTCGCGGGAGGGCATCTCTCCCCCCTGACGGCGGATCCAGTGGCGCAGCAGGTTGTTGCGCCGCACGGGGGAGAGGGAGAGGAGTCCGTCAATGCGCAGCCCTTCTCCCTCACCCACCGCCTGCCAGTCCGCCTCGGCCAGCTCGCTGATGAGCGCCTCCTGCTCGGCGCACAGGGCCATGGTGCGCGCCGTCGTCCGGGCCATGGCGGGCCAGCGGTCCTTGAGCAGGGGGATGATCTGCTGGCGCAGGAAGTTGCGGTCATAGCTCGGGTCCTCGTTGCTCTCATCCTCAACCCAGCCATAAGGAAGTGACTGCGCGGCTTCCGCCAGCTCGGCCCGGCTCATGTCGAGCAAGGGGCGCAACAGATGGCCTGCGGCAAAAGGCTGGCTCGCCACCATGCCCGCCAGCCCGCGCAGACCGGCACCCCGCTTGAGCGCCAGCAGCAGGGTCTCCAGCTGATCGTCCTGATGGTGAGCGGTGAGCAGCCACTCCCCTTCCCCCAGGTGGGCGGCGAGTCGCTCATAACGCGCCGCCCGCGCCTGGGCCTCCATGCTCTCCCCGTTGCCTCGACAGAGCTGCACCCGCTCCACGATGAGGGGCACCGCCAGTTGCCGGCACACCCCTTCGCAGTGAGCCACCCAGTCGTCGGCATGTGGGCTCAGGCCGTGATGAACGTGCAGGGCGTTCAGGGCGAGGCCGTGGGCGCGGGCAAAACGGGCCGCCAGCACCAGCAAGACGGTGGAGTCGAGCCCGCCGCTGAAAGCCACCAGCAGACCGCGGGAACCTTCCGGCGCGGGCAGGGTCTGACAAAAACGAGAATAAATACGAGAAATCATAGGCTTCCCCAATACGACCAGGCCGATCTTAGCAGAGTCGGGCTTATCAAGCGCTAACCCGGCTGCTAGAGTGAATCGCTCCCTGCGTGGGCAAGGAAGCCATATAACCCGAATTGGAATAAAACCATAATGAACAACAAGAAACACATCCTGGCCACCCTCGTCGGGCTGGCCCTGCTGGCCGGTTGCAGTCAGGCACCGAACCAACCGGACAAACACTCCGGCCTTGCGCTGGCCAACATGGACACCAGCGTCAAGCCTGGTGACGACTTCTTCCGCTACGTGAACGGCCACTGGCTCGCCACTGCCAAGATCCCCGATGACAGGCCCGCCGACGGCGCCTTCTACCTGCTACGGGACAAATCCCTGGCGGACGTGCGGGTGCTGGTGGAGGGGCTGGATGGCAAGGCCGCCGCCGGCACCCCTGCCCAGCAGATCCACGACCTCTACCAGAGCTATCTGGATCAGGCCGCCCGCAACGCCAAGGGCACCACGCCCCTGCTGCCGATGCTGAGCGAGATAGAGCAGATCAGCACGCCGCAGGATCTCGCCCGCGCCTTCGCCCAGAGCGCCCGCACCGGTGGCGGCTCCCCCTTCGGTTTCTGGATAGACGCCGACGCCAAGGCCCCTGACAGCTATGCCGTCTACCTCTACCAGGCCGGCCTCGGCCTGCCGGATCGGGACTACTACCTCAAGCGCGACCCCAACAGCCAGGCGCTGCTGCACAAGTACGAGCAACACATCGCCGCCATGCTGACCCGCTTCGGTGAGACGGATGCCCAGGCCAAGGCGAAACGCATCCTGGCCCTCGAGACCAGGCTCGCCCAGATCCAGTGGGACAACGTGGCCCTGCGGGACAGAGAGAAGAACTACAACAAGGGACCGGTGAGCGAGCTGGGGCGCCTCGCCCCCGCCATCGACTGGGACGCCTACCTGGCCCAGGCCGGCCTTGCGGAGCAGCAGAGCCTGGTCATCGGCCAGCCCACCTATCTCTCGGCCCTGAACGAGGTGATGCAGCAGACCCCGGTCGCTGACTGGCAGGCCTACCTCAAGTGGCAGCTCATCACCGATTACGCCCCCTACCTCGACAGCCAGACCGATGCCCAGAATTTTGCCTTCTTCGGCACCGCCCTGAGCGGCACGCCCAAGCAGCGCGCCCCCTGGGAGCGGGCCCTCGGGGTACTGGACAACAACCTGGGGGAGGCGGTGGGCAAGCTCTATGTCGAGCGCTACTTCCCGCCAGCGGCCAAGGCCCGTATGGAGCAGCTGGTGGAGAACCTGCGCACCGCCTACGGCCAGAGCATCCAGGAGCTGGACTGGATGTCCCCGGCCACCAAGACCCAGGCCCTCGAGAAGCTCGCCAAGTTCAGACCCAAGATCGGCTACCCGGACAAATGGAAGGACTACAGCGCCATCACCATTCGCCCCGACGATCTGGTGGGCAACATGCAGCGGGCCCGCGCCTTCGAATACGCCGACAACCTGGCTCGCCTCGGCAAGCCGGTCGATCGGGACGAGTGGCACATGTCACCCCAGACGGTGAACGCCTACTACAACCCGAGCAACAACGAGATCGTCTTCCCGGCCGCCATTTTGCAGCCCCCCTTCTTCGACATGACGGCGGACGATGCGGTCAACTACGGCGCCATCGGCGGGGTGATCGGCCACGAGATGGGCCACGGTTTTGATGATCAGGGGGCCAAATCCGACGGTGACGGCGTGATGCGCGACTGGTGGACGCCGGCGGATCTCAAGGAGTTTCGCTTCCGCACCAGCCGGCTGGTGGCCCAGTACAACCGCTTCGAGCCCATCAAGGGCCAGTACGTCAACGGCCAGTTTACCCTGGGGGAGAACATCGGCGATCTCGGCGGCCTCACCATCGCCCACAAGGCCTACCTGCTCTCCCTGGATGGCAAGGAGGCCCCGGTGCTGGACGGTTTTACCGGCGAGCAGCGCTTCTTCCTCGGCTGGGCCCAGGTGTGGAAGGGCATGTATCGCCCCGAGCTGATGCAGATGCTGCTCGCCTCGGATCCCCACTCGCCGCCGGAATACCGGGTCAACGGCGTGGTACCGAACATCCCCGCCTTCTACGAGGCATTCAAGATCCAGCCCGGCGACAAGCTCTATCTGGACCCGGCCAAACGGGTCAAGATATGGTGATGACAACCCGGGCAGGGGGCGGCCGACCAGCGGCCCCCTGCCCGCTTCCGACGTGGCAGGGAAGCGTCCCCTGCCCGTCACAGACACACAAGCAGCAACAAGGGTCCTCTCCATGAAAGCCTTATTCCTTACTCTCGGCCTGCTCACCCTGCCCCTCGCCAGCCAGGCGGCGGACGGCTTCTTCAAGCAGCTGACGCTCCCCTCCGGCCAGGTGGTGACCGTCAGCGAAGGGCGCGGCGAGCCCGCCTCCACCGGCAGCTACGACGTGCGCCTCTACTCCGGCGCCAACCCCCAGTTTCCGCTGGATCAGTTCATCGACGGCAAGGTGCTGCCGCGCGATGGCAGTATCAAGGAGATCAAGTTGCTGGATCTCAACGGCGACAAGCAGCCTGAAGTCATCGTCGTGGTAGAGAGCGTCGGCAGCGGCAGCTACCTGAGCGCCGACGCCCTCACCATCAATCCCCAGGAGGGGCTGGAGAGCTTCAACCACGTGGAGGGGCTGGCCCCCAGTGACGATGTGATTGAGGCCCTCAAGACCCCCCGCGACTGACCCCCCACGCCCCGTATCACGGGGCGTTTTTTACCCCGCGCTTCCCGATGCGGTGCCCACGGCCCCCCACAGGGCGGATGGACGACTGTTTTTTTCTGTGCCTATAATCGCCGCACCCTGCCATAACGAAACACAAGGAGGTAAAAAATGGTTATCCAAGCGTGTCCGATGTTCTCGGCTCGCCTGTTCGGCACATTCAAGTGCTCTTGCCTGCATACCATCGCGCTGCGATAGCGGGTTCGAGCAAAGCCGACTCCCTTCCATACCGAGACCTTTCTCGACTCTGCCGTTGTCGCCAGCGCTCCTGATGACAGGGATTTCCCATCCCGCGATTTAAGAGAGCAAGAGCATGACAACCCTGATGAGTACCCATTCCCTGCAGATGAGTGCGGGGCACCTTCCCTTATTTGACCATCTCGAACTCGGCATTCGCGCAGGCGACCGGCTCGGCCTGATTGGCGCCAACGGCTGCGGCAAGAGCACATTGCTCGCGCTGCTGGCGGGCGAGCGCACGCCTCAGGCCGGCCGGGTCGTGCAGGCCGCCGCCTGCCGCTGCGAGTTCGTGGCCCAGCAACTGCCCGCCGGGCTTTCCACCCTCAGCACCCGCGCCGTGCTGCTGGATGCCCTGGGCAACGACCCCGCCGCCGAATGGCAGGTGGACAAGTTGCTGGCCTATCTGCAGCTGGAGGCTCAGGCCACGTTGCCGGTCAGTGCGCTGAGCGGTGGCCAGCACAGCCGGCTGCAGATAGGCCACGCCCTGCTGCGCCAACCCAACCTGCTGCTGCTCGATGAGCCCAGCAACCACCTGGACTTGCCCGCCCTGCTCTGGCTCGAGCAGTTTCTGCTGGGCTGGCGCGGCGCCTTCGTGCTGGTCTCCCACGACGCTCGCCTGCTGGACCGCGTTACGGATCAGACCCTGATCCTGCGAGATGGCCAGTTGCACCGCTTCGCCCTGCCCTGCAGCCAGGCCAGGGCGGCGCTGGCTGCCGAGGATGAGCAGGCCCGCCTGCGCCGGGCGGATGAGCAAAAGGAGATCGACCGCCTGAGCGCCAGCAGCAAGCGCCTCGCCATCTGGGGGCGGGAGCATGACAACGAGAAGCTGGTGCGCCAGGCCAAGTCCATGGAAAAGCGCATCGCCCGCCTGCAGGAGGAGCAGAGCCAGGTGGCGGCGCTGGCCCCCTGGCGGCTCGAGCTGCGCGGAGTGAGCCTGCCTGCCGACACCCTGCTGCGACTGGAGGCCCTCGACGTATCGCCGGCACCGGCACTGCCGCCGCTGCTGCGTGCCGAGGGGCTCTGGCTGCGAGCGGGGGACAGGGTTGCCCTACTCGGTGCCAACGGCACCGGCAAGTCCTCCCTGCTGCGCCAGTGCTGGCGCGAACTGACCATGCAGAGTCCGCAGGCGGGCTGGTACTGCCACCCCGGCGCCAGCATCGCCTATTACGATCAGTCCCTGCAGCAGCTGGCTGACGACGCCACCCTGAGCGACGCGCTGTACCCCCTGGCCCCTCTGCCTGAGGTGACGCGGCGACAGGCGCTGATCCGGGCGGGCTTCCCCTATGCCCGCCACGGCCAGCAGGTGCACACCCTGAGCGGGGGCGAGCGGGCACGGTTGCTGTTCCTCGCCCTGTCCCTCGGCAGCCACCACATGCTCTGGCTCGACGAACCCACCAATCACCTGGATCTGGCGGGCAAGGAGGAGCTGGCCGACGCCATTGCGGCCTTCCCCGGGGGCGTGCTGCTGGTCTCCCACGACCGGGAGCTGATCGAGCGCAGTTGCAACCGCTTCTGGCTGATACAGGACGGGCGCATCCAGGAGGCCCACAGTGCCGAGCGGGCCTATGCCGAGCTGCTGGGCGATGCCCCCTTGCCGCAGGCGGGCAGCCCGGCTCGATCAGGTGACCCGCAGACCGCGGCCGCCACGGGGGATGACGAAGAGGCGCTGCTGGCGCGCTGGTATGAGCTCGATGCCCTGCTCGCCGCCGATCTGGCCCGCAAGCCCAGGCACCAGACCCCGCGCCTGCAGCAGCAGTGGCGTGACGAGCTGGCGCGCCTTGCCGAGCGGCTCGGGTTTGCCTGACGCCAGCCCGGCTCATCCATCTCTTATGACGCAACACACGCGGCCAGCCACGGCTGGCCGCAAGGAGTCATCATGACATCAGCACCACCCCACATCAGGCTGGATCCCGTCACCGACACCGACCTGCCTCACATCTATCGCGGCCTCTCCGATCCCCGGGTCGTCGCCTACTACGGCGTCAGCTACGACAGCCTGGCGGCATGCCGGGCACAGATGGATTGGTATGCCGAGCTGACCCGTACCGGCCGTGGCGCCTGGCACCTCATTCGCGACCGGCACACGGGCGAGCCGCTGGGGGCCATCGGCTACAACGATGCCGACCCGACTCACCGGTGTGCCGAGCTGGGCTACTGGCTCTATCCCGAACACTGGGGCAAGGGGGTGATGAGCGCGGCGCTGCAACTCTGGCTCCCGCTCACTTACCGCACCACCGACCTGCACCGGCTGCTGGCGGTGGTGGAGGAGCCCAACCTCCCCTCCGCCCGCCTGCTGGAGCGGGCCGGTTTTCACTACGAGGGCACGGCGCGTGAGTGCGAGCGCAAGGGGGATGGCTTCATCTCCCTGCGCCACTACGCCATCTTGCGCAGCGACCTGCCCGCCAGCCTGTGACCCGCAACAACAAGCCCCGCACTGCGGCAATGCTGTTCAGATAAGCACTTTTTTGACTGATTATTCATAAATTGGATTTGAGTTGAGGGGGCAAGGCTGTGTCCAGTCGATCTTCCTCCAGCCTTTATCCAGCGGGGCTTGCAATAGAAAGAGGGAGGCATCATGCCTCCCTCGATTTTTTGTCCTGATACTACGTAGACTGGAACTCAAATTCTCTTAAGTGAACAGCATTGCCGCACTGCGGGGCTTTTTTTCGGGAGTTACTTGATGGCGCAGACACCCTCATCGGACGCCGAGCGGCGGCGTCTGCGCCGCCACAGGGAGAAGCCGCCATACCCCAAGCTCAGCACGACGGCATAGAGCACCTGGGTAGCGAGGGCCAGCAGCACCAGGGTGCAGAGCAGCACGCTGAGGCCCGCCAGCCCCTTGCCGGTCCCCGACAGCAAGCGCCAGCCGGCCGCCATGCAGAGCAGATAGACCAGCACGAAGTTGCCATTGGCGTAGCGGATCAGCGCATCGAGGGGCAGACGCAGCCAGAGGATCAGGGTGATGGAGACGAAACAGATGGCGAGCACCCAGGCAAGGGCATGCAGGGGAGCGCCCCGGGCCGAGAGGCGAGAGAGGGAGACCGGCAGTTTGCCCTCCCGCGCCATGCTCCAGATAAGGCGCGCAAAACCTTGCAGGTAGATGTTGATGCTGGCGAAGCAGGAGAGATAGCCCAGCACCGCCACCAGCCACTTGGCGGTGGGGCCGAACAGCAGGGAGAGCAGGGCCGGAATGGCGGTGGCATTGGTCGCCTCGTCCCCGTAGAGGTCATATTTGAGCACCACCAGCGAGTGAACCCAGTAGATGAGCCCCGCCAGCAGCACGCCCCCCAGCAGGGCAAGGGGGTAGTCCCGCTCTGGCCGCTTGAACTCCTCCCCCATGTGAGCGAAGGCCTCGAGCCCCACGAAACACCAGAACATCACCGCCAGCGCCGAGCCCATGGCGGGCCACTCGCTCGCCGTTGGCAGAGGCTGGGCGGCATCGCGCCAGCTGAGATCCCCCTTGACCCAGATAAGCAGGGTGAGCCCCAGGATAGCCAGGGCAATGAGCAGTTGCAGATTGCCGGAGGAGCGCGCTCCCCGCAGCCCCAGCAGAAAGACCCCGAGCAGGGTAAGCAGCTGGATGCCCCAGAGGGTCCACTCCCCCATGTCGAACAGGGCGTGCCAGAAACCGGCGGCGATGGTGAGGGCGGCAGGCAGGCCCACCGGCAGCACCGCCAGAAACAGGAAAGCGGAGAAGCGCTCGGCGCCGTTGCCAAAAGCGAGGCCAATCAGATGGGGGGCGCCCCCCGCGTGGGGATAACGCCGCCCAAGGCGGGCGAAGGTAAAGGCGATGGGCAGCACCAGGGCAATCAGCAGCAGCCAGGCCCACAGCGACGCCCCTCCCGCCAGCGAGGCGGCGGTGGCCGGTACCACGAAGATCCCGGTACCGAGCAGGGAGGTGGCGAGCAGCCCCATCCCCTGCCAGAGCCCGAGATCCTTTTTCAACCCAGACATATCCTGTTGTCCCGTCTAGAAAAACATCCCGCCATGTTAGGCCGCCACCACCGCTTTGTTAAGCATTTGTGCCCATAAAAAAAGGTTCATCGCGGCTTTCCGGGGAAGGCCGCCTTGATTTTCAGAAAAAAGTATTCTGAGTCCCTAAATCCATATGCCATGCGCTTTATCACTTTGATCTTGTTGTTCACCCCTTCCAGCACACTCGTGTGCATCGGGTAGTTT
>NZ_JAGKRI010000219.1:2082-4653 GCF_017939255.1 Aeromonas sp. Prich7-2 | reverse complement strand
GTGGCAGGAAATAACAGAGAAGTTGGAGTGGGCAATGGTGTATTTATCCAAAAACGGCAAAAAGAGTAGGCAGAGAAAATCCAAGCAAAACAACACGTTAGACGGTATTATTAATTCGCTTGCCGCTTAAGGTTCTGTACATGAGTTCAGGTAAATGTGTTCGTAGGTACAAGGCTGTAAATGTTCACCTGGGTACAGTTGATGTAAACTCTGATTTTTCTCTTATAAAAGAGTTAACCGAGGCTGACGCAAAAAATGCAAAGCTATGGGTTCAGGAGCAGCAACGTCTTGTCCAGTATGCTTACATGGAAAATCAGAAAAAAGGACTAATTGGCGGGTGTCCTGTTATCAAACGCAATAAGAGCGACGATGATAAGTATCGAGATTATTATGGGTATATTCCAGATTGCAGGGTTGGTGAATTTATTGGTGTAATCATCAATCAAATCCCACTGTCGTCACCTATACAATCTGTTGAGTCTAACCACTCGTTATATGAAAATATTATTGGGTTGAGAAAGAGAGGTCGTTTGTCTGAAGTGTTTAATAACATTTTAAACACGCTAATTGAAATTCATAAAAAAAACCCTTTCACAATGAAGGAATGGTTTTCTCTTTTCTTGGGAAATAAAGATTGTTATTTATTGATCACAGCAGCTTCTGGTTATAAACAGAATGATTTTGAAAAAATGCTTCCAGATAACCATAGAGCAGTAAGATTGTCGCTGATAAAGAAGGCTATTAAAGATAAATATCCAGCTAACTTATTGATCGAGGGGTAATCCCCGCCTCATACTGGGCCTTTATATAGGATAGAGTGTGTAATGAGTAAACCATTTGGTTCCGGCAGCGTTACAGTTCAACCATCTCGTGGCCTGTGGCAGGCCAGCTACTTAGGGCAGAAAGTCACCTATAGCGAAGCACGGTTTGGAGCAATGGCAGAGACCCTTGCCCACCGGGCTTTGTTAAGATTGCAGGCTGGAAACTTTGACCCTGTGTCCGACGATCTGCAATTCAAGTTGTCATGGCGAATGCTGGATGCTGCCAGGCAATTGGGGCTCTCATTGGGCCAACTGCGGCAGTGGATGCTAACTGGAATGCTCAACGGACATGAGATTAAACCACCAATGCGTGATGTGAAAGGCGTTGACCGAATCACCGGTTGCGAATTGATGTTGGCGCAAGAGCGCCTTGCTGAGTGCAAATCCGGGTTGTCACTTTGCAATGGGTAATTCATCCAATGCGGTTGTATAGCGGGGACTGAGTTTTTCACGCTTCATCATCCAATCACTGTTGTCTCTCCCACAAGATCCAAAATGAATTTTTCCTAATCGTCCCTGGTTGATTCGGTCGATCATCTGCATTAGGTCCTGGCTGCGGGGCTTATGTTGATGATGGTCGAACAAATCTCCCTGCTGGCTGCCGATAGGAGTGAAGTCGGCTAGCATCACGCCCCCTTTTTGGTAGCGGCGCCCATCCCGCCAGATACGAGAGAGCAGTGAGTGGATCACTCCCAGCAGCTCCCTGGTATCGTTTGTAGGCACAGCCAGCGTGGTGCTCACTTGGTTGCCGTAGTAGGGTTCTTTGTCATTGAAGGGGCTGGTACGAATGAATAAGGTGACATGGCGACAGCACATTCCCTCTGCCCGGAGTTTTTCAGCTGCACGTTCCATATATCCTGCGAGTGCTTGATGCATGGAATTCATGTGTGTGATCCGTTCACCGAATGATCGGGAGCAGATGATCTGCTGTTTGGCTTGTGTGTCCTGCTCCAGGCTGGCGCATGGATAGCCGCGTAGCTCTAGCACGGTTCGCTCAACAACGACCCCATAACGATGCCGTAGGTTTTTACCATCGACAGCGACTAGGTCCGCCACACTATTGATCCCGTGCGCTTCGAGCCTGGTGGTCAGTTTTCTACCTATTCCCCATATTTCCCCGACCGGAGTGATAGCCATCAAACGCGCTCGACGTGCCTCATCACGCAAATCAACCACTCCACCAGTAGCAGGCCACTTCTTCGCGGCGTAGTTTGCCAGCTTGGCGAGTGTTTTGGTTGGCCCGATCCCGACGCCGACTGTGAGTCCAGTCCATTGCTGTATTCGTTCACGGATCTGACGACCATATGCTGTCAGGTCTCCCGCCCATGATTCGTTCAGTTCAATAAACGCCTCATCAACACTGTACACCTCGACAGTTGGCACCATGCCTTCCAGCGTGGTCATTACGCGCTGTGACATATCACCATAGAGGGCGTAGTTGCTCGAGAACCAAACACCGCCTACGGCCTCGAAGAACTGACGGATCTGGAAGTAGGGAACACCCATCTTGATGCCAAGCGCCTTGGCTTCTGCCGAGCGAGCCACAACGCAGCCGTCGTTGTTCGATAGCACCACGATCGGGCGCCCCTTGAGGTCTGGCCTAAACAGGCGCTCGCAGGACGCATAGAAGTTGTTCACATCGACGAGGGCAATGGCGTTGGGCATGGTTTAGCCTAGTTTGGTCTTGTGGAGTACATAGGTTACGACGCCAAAAATCTCTAGTTCTTGCCCGTCCAATAGATGGATGGGC
>NZ_JAGKRI010000219.1:0-2072 GCF_017939255.1 Aeromonas sp. Prich7-2 | reverse complement strand
AGCAGGGCAGGGAACGGGCGTTCTTGCAGCTGTTTGACAGTGAATTCTCCATCAAGGCAGGCTAGAACGATAGCGCCGTGGCGGGCCTTGAGCGCCCTATCTACGATCAAAAGATCCCCGTCATTGATGCCCTTTTCCACCATGCTTTGGCCACTGGCCCTGACATAGAAGGTGGCAGCGGGATGCTCAATACAGATCTGGTTCAGATCTATGGTTTGCTCAATATAGTCCTGTGCTGGGCTAGGAAAGCCGCAAACCACAGGGGACAGAAAAAGCGGCAGCTCTAGAGCGTCCGGGGTTGGATGTGGGATGGCGAACATGGTGGCTCACTGGTTACTGTTTTTATATACAGTATAGCCGTATTGCATAACGTGTGCATCCGGTGTCAGTTGACATACCGGGCCCATTAGCTATGTTCGGTTCACATGGTACTGTGTTCATAGGACGCGTGATGGAATCAACAGTTTTTAGGTGTGGTCGTGGCCAGGGGGTATACCTGCCCGAGGCAGTGGCCCTGCCAGATGATGTCACGCATGTTGAGATCGTCGTGGTTGGTCGTACTCGCATAATCACACCTGTAGGTGAGTCCTGGGATAGGTGGTTTGATGAGCCTTGTATGAGCGCCGACTTCATGGCCGAACGTGAGCAGCCAACCGCCCAGGAGCGAGAGAAACTCTGAGGTTGGTCCAGCAGGGTAACTGAGTTGCGTAGCTGAGAGGGATTGTTTTTATATATATAGATAAAGCGTATCCCTCTCACCTGAAAAGGTGAATAGCTATGGCTATCATTCTCGCGTAGCGAGGATTGTTCATAGATCTGTCGGTACTCGCCCCCCAGGCAGGATAGCTCAGTAGCCATTTTTCTAGGTTGCACCACTGGTCGTGGTGCATGTGATCCAGTTATCTACCCGTGGTTTCCATTGGACCATTCGTTGAAGGTGTTTTGGTGGCACTAGAGCTGAGGTGCACAGCTGAGAGGGATTGTTTTTATATATATAGATAAAGCGCACCCCTCTCACCTAACAGGTAACGATGTGGCTACATCATTCTCGCATAGCGAGGATTGTCCATAGAGCTGTCGGCGCTTGCTCTCCCTGGTAGACAGGATAGCTCGATAGCAATTTTTTATGTTGCACCACTGGCGTGGTGCATCTCATCCAGTTAGTTATCTGGCCAAGTATTCCACCAGGAACTTGTCAAATGGGGTATTCAACTTGTTGAAATCCCCGGACTACCTGGCACATGTCGAGCACTATCATGGCTGTGCGCACCTGCATAGGAACAACCTCAACACTGGCTGACGAAAACTGTACTAGCATCATTCGTTTCCATTTCATAAGGTCTTATAGCCGTAGCTCCACAACAAAGACCTATGGAAGGTGCGAATAAGTCATATGGCACGAGAGCATTTAATGGTAACCCATTGATATTAAATGACTAAAATTTTCATTTTTTGTTCGTGGGATACTTGTTCGCACTTTCCCTATCTGTAGCATGGAAGTAACAATGGAAAGAATTTCACTGCATTCGTTAATTCAGAGAACTATGTGTATGTTGGGGTTCTCATTAGAAAGTATGGCTGATCGGGTATCAGCACTAATCTGGCTTGGTGATAATATCGGTGAACAATGGCCATATTATATTGATGACTCAACAATAGGGTTTAATGATTGGAAATTCATACGCGATGCTGACTCAGGAGAAATCGTATTTAGTAATATGCAAGTCCCTGCTATTAGTAAACATGAGTTGGTAGAGGTCTATCAGGATGATTTTTCTGCAAACAATAATACAACTATGGAATAGTTGATATGAATGTATACCTCAAAAATGATTCATTAGAAATGGAACCACTAACAGATGAAGAGCGGATAGGGGCAGCTCGAGATCCATTGACTACGCCTGAGCAGTTAAACAAGCTATCAATGGATCATGTACAGAACCTTAAGCGGCAAGCGAATTAATAATACCGTCTAACGTGTTGTTTTGCTTGGATTTTCTCTGCCTACTCTTTTTGCCGTTTTTGGATAAATACACCATTGCCCACTCCAACTTCTCTGTTATTTCCTGCCA
>NZ_JAGKRI010000218.1:1635-7534 GCF_017939255.1 Aeromonas sp. Prich7-2 | reverse complement strand
CTGAAGCAAATTTCGGTCATGAGTATAGCATAGTCAATATTAAAAATGGCCGTGGTAGAGGGAGCTTTCATGCTATGCATGATCCCGCCTGTATAATTAGGGATGCAATGGACGTGGTTTTTAAAAACCAGCCAAACAACATGACTAAATTTGTCACTGGGTTGCGTGAGCATAATGTAATGGTCAGGGTGAGGAGAGCAGATAATCACGAGCCAAAAGGTATTTGTTATAGTATAGACGGTAAGAAATGGATATCAGGGTCTAAGGTTAAGAGATTGCGGGCTACCTGGTCTAAGCTGCTCGACCAGGGCATTGAATATTCACCTCGGCGAGATGATTTAAATTTGCAATTAGGTGAATCAAATCAATTAAGCGAGCTTAAGGTTATACTATTTACTGCATTGATTCGTTGTACTAAAAAACAATATGCCAAGATGAAAAAAGTGGTGCCGTCATTTGTGGATAAAAAAACATATTGTACATCGTCATTCTTTTTCCGGCTTCTAAGACTGGATTTTGTTTTGCTATCAGTCGAGGAACCGACAGACAGTTTTATATCAAATGCATTAGCACTGTTGAAAGACGTTTTGGCTACAATTTTTAGGAAAGGGCTGGAGAGCGTTCATGTAGGATCAAACGCATTGATTCCTGATGGATATGTCCAGGATATCAACTCAGAAAAAGATACTATTGATAAGCCAAACATGTTTTTCTTAGACAGAGAAAAACTTAAGAATGAAATTTTGACGAACAATGAATGGATTGCTGATTGGTATGGGGATCCCATATCACATGAACAAACTAAAGAAAAAAACATAAAATAACAATAATAATGAGAGGTGTGGCATGGCTAACATGAGGTTGAATGCAAATCTTAGAACAGTATCATTTAGCAAAACCGTGAGTGTACTGGAAGAGCTGGAGCTCAGTTCAGGTAAATGTGTTCGTAGGTATAGGGCTGTAAATGTTCACCTAGGTACAGTTGATGTAGATTCTGACTTTTCACTTATAAAAGAGTTAACCGAGGCTGACGCAAAAAATGCAAAGCTATGGGTCCAGGAGCAGCAACGACTGGTCCAGTACGCTTATATGGAAAATATGAGGCGTGGGTTCCTTGGTGGTTCTCCTGTGATTAAGCGTAGTAAAGGCGACGATGAGCAGTATAGTGATTGCTATGGTTTTATACCGGGTCGGAAAGTCGGTGAGTTTATTGGTGTGATTATTGATGCTATTCCTATGGTTGAGGAATGTAGCGTAGAGAAGGATGAGTATGAAATAGAGTATGAGAAAGTGGAGCGTTTTCGTAAGAAAGGATGTCTATCTGAGATACTTGATCTGCTATTATATGCCCTGAAAAGAAGCAATGAAAAAGTACCTTTCTCAGAAAAAGAGAAATGTGACCTATATTGTGCTGAGAGAGTTCTTTTTTACTTTTGCACTGAAGGCATGGATATGAAGCAGAGTAAGTTAGAAAGTACCTCTCGAAATAAAGCTAAAGATAAATATAAAAACTTGCTACGAGTTAAAAAGTTTCCATGTACGAAAAAAGGAAGTATAGATATGACACCGGTTTGACCGGTGTCATTTTTTGGCTTCGATTCTCTAATGAAGCAAGTCGTCATATAAGAGCTTTAGAGATCTCACGCTTAATTATATCTATTGCAGGTTGACATGCTGCACGACTAAATATTTTGTATGTTGACAAATGAGGGAGGCGTACAAGCAAGGAAACTTGATCCCCCCTTTCGTAACGCTGAATTTGGTATCTGACTCTCCCCCAGCCAATCTGTTCATTGATTTTATCAACCATCTGGAAACCATGCTTGGTTAAATGGCCATCTAGTTCATCAAATACGATTTTCGAAATCGCGATATAGAGTTTACAGTGGACCTGTTTTATACGCTCGTCCCATATTTGACGTGCATGTTCAAGCCACTCATCCTTTCCTTTTAATGTATGCCAATTTCGTGAGCGAGCGGGAATATAGTTTGTCATCAGAGAGCCATCCATGAGCTGTTTGTATGATACACCCAGTTCATCGCCAATCATTGTATATAAGGCTCTCATCTGCTGTTGTAGCGGTGCTTCACCCTCCTCGCAGCCCTTCCAAGGTTCACTGTAGTATGCGCATTCAGACTCCACTGAAATTGCATTGGTATCACATGGTCCACCACCTGGATTTATACCAAAGAATGCGACAGGATACTGAGGAGATAGCATGTTATCATACCTACAGAAAAGCAGGTCCCACCCCATATCATTCTTTAAGTTATCATATTTGTTTTGGATGAACGCAAACAGATTCTCTTTACACAAGAAATTGATATCCGTACTCATACATTGTCCATTACATCGTCAAAGTGGAAGTTAGATTGTCATTCTGAATTAAATAAAAGTCAACAAGATAGCGTTTTTACCATTTATGTTTTAAAAGGAAAATATCATTACTCGTACTTGTCGATTTTAGAAGCCTTTTTATTTTTCAGGGGGGGCTTTTAACTGTTGAAAGTTCATTGCAGATATCAATTCTTCCCCAAGTTCCAGAGGGCTTTATACATAGTGACATGATTTACTATCTCTGGAGTTTAGCCACAGCTCTGGACTTGTCATGTTGAATTCCCTAAAAAGCCATTTATGGCCATAATGCCCAGTCCCATTTTTATTCTTGCGGAGACATTTGCTGAATGAATATTAATTTGGGGAGGGATGAAGTTATTTGTCATTACCTCATTTTCTATCCAGAGAATCACGTCGTATCCGGTTCCTCTATCATCATCACCGAGGTCATGATCAAGACTAATTTCAGTCACCATCTCTATTTTTAGCCATGCAATCGCCTCCTCCGGCCAAAAGACACGAACCCACCCTACCGGAGTTTTTCTTTCATCATCCAGATATAACTTCATGCCATTTTTTCCAGGTTCAGTTCCAATACGTGAGCAATCCCGCGATTGGCCCCATCAACAATCAACTCACCGGGAAACGGTAGTCTGGATGACAAACCAAGATCGGGATCGATGTAGTAGACACATGCGCCAGGGTTGATGTTTTGTAACAGAGAGCTCGCAGGCTCAACAAGCAAACTGGTGCCGACAACTACTACGGTATCAGCCTCGCAGAGCCAGCGACGAGCTTGTTGATATTCATAAATCTTTTCACCAAACAGCACGATATCTGGACGCAATTGAGAGCCAGTGGATGGGCTGCGATCACCGACCTTCACATCTTCATGCCAAGGCTGGCGATATTTTTTGCTACGGAAACCGATGGGGACCAAAAACTGGATTGAACCATGCAGATGAAGGACATCACGGCTACCTGCTCTCTCATGTAAGTCATCAATATTTTGGGTTATGACCCTAACAGTACATTTCTGTTGTAGCAGGGCTATCAGATAATGCGCTTGTGAGGGGGCGGCTTCTAACATGGTTTGACGCCGTTTGTTGTGAAAGTCCAAGAAGCCAGCCAGATCCGTACTCATGCTACTAGCGTGGGAATAGCGCCAGTTCTTATGATTACGCCAAATACCTTCACTTCTAAACGTGGGCACACCGCTTTCCGCTGACAAACCCGCCCCGGTAAAGAAGAGGATTGTGGGATGGTAGTGTTGGCCCGTTATCGCGGCTTGTACTTTTTTTTCTCTATGACGGCGCTGATGTCTTCGAGCACGGGAAGCTATTGGTTGCATACGATCACCTTTCGTTATGGCACGACCAGTCCACCCGATTGATTTGTTTCTGAACCAGGGCGGTTGGGGTCACACCTCATTGCTATGTTTCTGCTCACCTCATCGAGGTAAGAATGAGGGGAGCGGCAGTTACCAGTTGAGATCAAACAAGCTGCGACTAATGGATGTAATTGCACTAGCAGACCTGGCACTTTGTTTACTGATGGGCTCGCTATGCATGAATAACCAGTAGCGGTACTCCTGAGCAAAATGGTCACTTGCCTGCAAAACCGGTTCCCGGTAATCGCATCTTATGCGCTCTGTTATGACCCGCTGTTCATCCAGATGCAGATCTTTGAGGCCAAAGCCATGTTGTCGGACACACCAGTCGACAACACACAAAGCGGTTAACTGGTTGTATCGCCTAAACGGTCGGATTGAACTAATCAGATAAAACAGTTCAGCCCCTCTGGCAAAGATACAGGGATAGGCCTCCTCCCGGATTTGGTTTTGCTGCACGCGCATGATGGTCCAGTCCAAGATTTGAACCATACCCTGGGTGGTCATGGAGGGGGGGTGATCAATGGCACGACTGACGAAACGATGGATTTGCAGGACTTTTCTTGTGGAAATCATGGTTGCTTACTCACACATTATTTAGCGCAAAGCACACTCGTGTAAGGAAGGTTTAGAAGCCTTGAAATAATGTTTGAGTAGTGGAAGCCCAGTGGAAGCCCTGTGGAAGCCCAGTGGGTGCACAGAATTTTTCATGCACTAGCGTGTGTTTTATGCAGGATTTGGAATGTATATACTGAGCGACTCGGGTTGTATTTTGAGGCAATCCCCGCCTCATACTGGGCCTTTATAGAGGATAGAGTGTGTAATGAGTAAACCATTTAGTTCCGGTAGCGTTACAGTTCAACCATCTCGTGGCCTGTGGCAGGCCAGCTACTTAGGGCAGAAAGTCACATATAGCGAAGCGCGGTTTGGAGCAATGGCAGAGACCCTTGCCCACCGTGCTTTGTTAAAATTGCAGGCTGGAAACTTTGACCCTGTGTCCGACGATCTGCAATTTAAGCTGTCATGGCGAATGCTGGATGCTGCCAGGCAATTGCGGCTCTCATTGGGCCAACTGCGGCAGTGGATGCTAACTGGAATGCTCAACGGACATGAGATTAAGCCACCAATGCGTGATGTGAAAGGCGTTGACCGAATCACCGGTTGCGAATTGATGATGGCGCAAGAGCGCCTTGCTGAGTACAAATCCGGGTTGTCACTTTGCAATGGGTAATTCGTCTAATGCCGTGGTATAGCGGGGACTGAGTTTTTCACGCCTCATAATCCAATCACTGTTGTCTCTCCCACGAGCTCCAAAATGAATTTTTCCTAATCGTCCCTGGTTGATTCGGTCGATCATCTGCATTAGGTCCTGACTGCGGGGCTTATGTTGATGATGGTCGAACAAATCTCCCTGCTGGCTGCCGATAGGAGTGAAGTCGGCTAGCATCACGCCCCCTTTTTGGTAGCGGTGCCCATCCCGCCAGATACGAGAGAGCAGTGAGTGGATCAGTCCCAGCAGCGCCCTAGTATCGTTAGTAGGTACAGCCAACTTGGTGCTCACCTGGTTGCCGTAGTAGGGCTCTTTGTCATTGAAGGGGCTGGTGCGAATGAATAGAGTGGCATGGCGACAGCACATTCCCTCTGCCCGGAGTTTTTCAGCTGCACGTTCCATATATCCTGCGAGTGCTTGATGCATGGAATTCATGTGTGTGATCCGTTCACCGAATGATCGGGAGCAGATGATCTGCTGTTTGGCTTGTGTGTCCTGCTCCAGGCTGGCGCATGGATAGCCGCGTAGCTCTAGCACGGTTCGCTCAACAACGACCCCATAACGATGCCGTAGGTTTTTACCATCGACAGCGACTAGGTCCGCCACACTATTGATCCCGTGCGCTTCGAGCCTGGTGGTCAGTTTTCTACCTATTCCCCATATTTCCCCGACCGGAGTGATAGCCATCAAACGCGCACGACGTGCCTCATCACGCAAATCAACCACTCCACCAGTCGCAGGCCACTTCTTCGCGGCGTAGTTTGCCAGCTTGGCGAGTGTTTTGGTTGGCCCGATCCCGACGCCGACTGTGAGTCCAGTCCATTGCTGTATTCGTTCACGGATCTGACGACCATATGCTGTTAGGTCTCCCGCCCAGGATTCGTTCAGTTCAACAAACGCT
>NZ_JAGKRI010000218.1:0-1384 GCF_017939255.1 Aeromonas sp. Prich7-2 | reverse complement strand
GCTTCTGCCGAGCGAGCCACAACGCAGCCGTCGTTGTTCGATAGCACCACGATCGGGCGCCCCTTGAGGTCTGGCCTAAACAGGCGCTCGCAGGACGCATAGAAGTTGTTCACATCGACGAGGGCAATGGCGTTGGGCATGGTTTACCCCAGTTTGGTCTTGTGGAGCACATAGGTTACGACGCCAAAAATTTCTAGTTCCTGCCCGTCCAATAGATGGATGGGTTGGAAATCCGGATTGGCGGGTAGCAGGGCAGGGAACGGGCGTTCTTGCAGCTGTTTGACAGTGAATTCTCCATCAAGGCAGGCTAGAACGATAGCGCCGTGGCGGGCCTTGAGCGCCCTATCTACGATCAAAAGATCCCCGTCATTGATGCCCTTTTCCACCATGCTGTGGCCACTGGCCCTGACATAGAAGGTGGCAGCGGGATGCTCAATACAGATCTGGTTCAGATCTATGGTTTGCTCAATATAGTCCTGTGCTGGGCTAGGAAAGCCGCAAACCACAGGGGACAGAAAAAGCGGCAGCTCTAGAGCGTCCGGGGTTGGATGTGGGATGGCGAACATGGTGGCTCACTGGTTACTGTTTTTATATACAGTATGGCCGTATTGCATAACGTGTGCATCCGGTGTCAGTTGACATACCGGGCCCATTAGCTATGTTCGGTTCACATGGTACTGTGTTCATAGGACGCGTGATGGAATCAACAGTTTTTAGGTGTGGTCGTGGCCAGGGGGTATACCTGCCCGAGGCAGTGGCCCTGCCAGATGAGGTCACGCATGTTGAGATCGTCGTGGTTGGTCGTACTCGCATAATCACACCTGTAGGTGAGTCCTGGGATAGGTGGTTTGATGAGCCTTGTATGAGCGCCGACTTCATGGCCGAACGTGAGCAGCCAACCGCCTAGGAGCGAGAGAAACTCTGAGGTTGGTCCAGCAGGGTAACTGAGTTGCGTAGCTGAGAGGGATTGTTTTTATATATATAGATAAAGCGTATCCCTCTCACCTGAAAAGGTGAATAGCTATGGCTATCATTCTCGCGTAGCGAGGATTGTTCATAGATCTGTCGGTACTCGCCCCCCAGGCAGGATAGCTCAGTAGCCATTTTTTCTAGGTTGCACCACTGGTCGTGGTGCATGTGATCCAGTTCTGTATCTACAATGCTGGCGATTGGTCTCTCCTCTGTAGTTGTTTTAGCCGCTGCAATTTTGGACAGTATGCGACATGCCGAGAACTGCTCTAGGGAAGGTGCGAATAAGCGGGGAAATTCTTCTCGGCTGACTCAGTCATTTCATTTCTTCATGTTTGAGCCGATTTTTTCTCCCGTAAATGCCTTGAATCAGCCTATTTAGACCGTTTCTTCGCCATTTAAGGCGTTATCCCCA
>NZ_JAGKRI010000217.1:22715-23280 GCF_017939255.1 Aeromonas sp. Prich7-2 | reverse complement strand
ATAACCTGGCCAGAAGGAGGCAATATCAATATGATGCACGGCGACAGCAGGGTGATGGTGGTGGTGTGTTTGGAGACAGCCAGTTTACCAGCACCCTGTCTGTCAACTTCCACTTCCCCAAGATCCCGCGAAGAACCATAAAAAAGGCTATGTCCCAATTACGTGTTGCATCGGGTGCCCTAGCGCCTCATGCAAACACATCTTGGTATTTACCTCCCTGCCGTAACGTTCCAGCATCCTGCGCCAGCCCAGATAATTCCTCAGGTAGTGGGTTGCGACTCCATGGAATCGTTCCATCCACTCCTTCAACCGCCGGTGATATCCGTTCACATGCTGGATGTGGTATGCCCCAATGACTCGCTCACCTCGACGGTTGTACACCACTTGATGTGTTATGCCCCGCGCTTGGCTGAAACTGGCATACACCCCTGCACCATCACTGCAGAGCACTGCATCGGGCGCGATGAGTGGCTGCAACACCGCTTTCACCGTCTGCGCATCCAGCCTTTCCAGCTGAAAGTCGGCTTGATGGCCCGCCCTGTCCTGCACCACCATCACCGGGATG
>NZ_JAGKRI010000217.1:0-22705 GCF_017939255.1 Aeromonas sp. Prich7-2 | reverse complement strand
GGTTTCATCCACTTCCACAATGCCTTCTTCCCGTGTTGCCTGGTGGTTTGCCATCGCCTTCAGGAAGCGGTGACGCCACAAGAAGGCGGTGTTCTTGCAAACACCGCAGCGGACGGCGGCCTGGCGGACAGTGAGCCCGTCGATGAAAGCCTGGGCGTAGTCCTCCCAATGCTCAGCCTTACGTAATCTGGCCAAAGGCGTCTTGGTGAGGAGGGAGCTGGTTCGCCGACACTGCTTACAACGGTAACGACGCAGCCCACGGCTCCAGCCCCAGGGGGCCAGCTGGGTGGCATCCGCCTGGCAGTGGGGACAGCCGCAGCATGTGGGTAACTGGGCATGGAGGGACGTAATCGGGTGTGGAGCGGCGAGCTCATGCTGAGCGACACGGCGCTGACGCAGAGTAAGTAATGGAAAGAGGGACAACAGGTGTTGGAAGGCTGGCGTATCCATGATGAAGGTCCTCGCGGTGATGACCTACTTCCAGATTAGCCTTCCAACACATAATTGGGACAGCGCCATAAAAAAGGCACCCGATGGGCGCCTTTTTCAGAATTCTTCAGAAGCAAGATTACTTCTTGGAGGTCAAGCCACCGAAACGCTTGTTGAACTTGTCTACGCGGCCGCCGCTAGAAACTTCTTTCTGCTTGCCGGTGTAGAACGGGTGGCACTCGGAGCACACGTCCAGGTTCAGATCTTTACCGATGGTAGAGAAGGTGTTGATGACGTTACCGCAAGAGCACTTGGCGGTGATGGCTACGTAGTCAGGATGGATACCAGCTTTCATGGACAACCTCAATTATCAGGCCGTGTCGCCATCCGATCTCTTGTCGGACACCACACGATTGTTGAACACAGTTTCAAAGGCTGCGAATAATATAGGAAACGCCTGAGATCAGGCAAGTGGCTTCGCAGAAAAAATAGGCAACCCCTGGTGAATTCTTCCCAAACGCTGGATCTGGTTCGTGTGGCTGTGCCGGTGCCGTTACGCCGTCATTTCGACTATCTCTCTCCCCTGCCCTTGCCTGCCCCCGGTTGCCGGGTCGAGATCCCGTTCGGCCCGCAGACCCTGGTCGGTCTGGTGGTGGATCACCCGACCGAGAGCCTGGTCCCCCGCAACAAATTAAAGCCCTTGAAGAGGGTGCTCGACAGCGCCCCCGTGCTGGGGCCCGACATTCTGGCGCTGATGGCCTGGAGCGCCGGTTACTACCAGCACCCGCTGGGGGAGGTACTGCCCCACGCCCTGCCGGTGCTGGTGCGCAAGGGGGAGCCCGCCGCCTATCGGGAGCTGGAGTTCTGGTTTGCTACCGATGCGGGCATGGCCATCGACCTCAACGAGCTCAAGCGGGCGGCCAAGCAGCAGCAGGCCCTCGCCTTGCTGCGCAAGGGGCCGCAGACCCCCTCCGCCCTCAAACAGGAGGAGATCCAGAGCGCGGCCCTCACCGCGCTGGAGAAGAAGGGACTGCTGGAAAAGCGCTCGCTGGAGCCGAGCCATGATGGCGATTGGGCCACCCGCTTCGAGCCGGGTGAGGGGCTGCGCCTCAACGGCGAGCAGGCGCTGGCGGTGGCCGCCGTCACCAGCCAGAGCAACAAGTTCGGTGCCTTCCTGCTGGACGGCATCACGGGCTCCGGCAAGACCGAGGTTTACCTCAGCATCCTCGAGCCCCTGCTCAAGGCTGGCAAGCAGGCGCTGGTGATGGTGCCGGAAATCGGCCTCACCCCCCAGACCATCAACCGCTTTCGCCGCCGCTTCAACGTGCCCGTGGTGGCGATGAACTCCGCCATGAACGACAGGGAGCGGCTCGATGCCTGGCTCACCTGCCGCGACGGCGGTGCCGCCATTCTGATCGGCACCCGATCCGCGGTGTTCACGCCGTTCAAGGACCTCGGCATCATCATCATCGACGAGGAGCACGACGGCTCCTTCAAGCAACAGGACGGCTTTCGCTACCACGCGCGGGATCTGGCGGTGATGCGGGCCCATCGCGCCGGCATTCCCATCCTGCTTGGATCTGCCACCCCGTCGCTGGAGACGCTGCACAACGCCCGCAGCGGCAAGTATCACCACCTCACTCTCACTCGCCGCGCCGGCAACGCCCAGACCGCTCGCCAGGTGATCCTGGACATCAAGAACGTACGGCTGCAGGCGGGGCTCTCCCCCCAGCTGGAACAGCTGATGGCCGAGCATCTGGCAGCGGGCAACCAGGTAATGCTGTTTCTCAACCGCCGCGGCTATGCGCCGGCACTCATCTGCCACCAGTGCGGCTGGAGTGCCGCCTGCGAGCGCTGCGACGCCTGGTACACCTGGCACCAGGCCGGTCGGCGGCTGCACTGCCACCACTGCGACAGCGTGCGCCCGCTGCCCCACCACTGTCCCGAGTGTGGCAGCAACGAGCTCATCGGCTCCGGGGTCGGCACCGAACAGCTGGAGCAGCTGCTTGGCACCGTTTTTCCCCAATATCCGGTGGTGCGCATCGACCGGGACAACACCCGCCGCAAGGGGGAGCTGGAGACGCACCTCGGCGACATCAAGGCGGGCAAGTACAAGATCCTGATCGGCACCCAGATGCTGGCCAAGGGCCACCACTTCCCGGACGTGACGCTAGTGGGCCTGCTGGATGTGGATGGCGCCCTGTTCAGCGCCGATTTTCGCGCCGCCGAGAAACTGGCCCAGCTCTACACCCAGGTGGCGGGCCGGGCTGGTCGCGCCAGCAAACCGGGGCTGGTGGTGCTGCAGAGCCACCATCCCGAACACGCCCTGCTGCAGGATCTGACCCAGAACGGCTATGGCCACTTCGCCGACACGGCGCTGAAAGAGCGCCGCCTGCTGGGGCTGCCACCGTTCAGCCATCAGGGGCTGTTCCGGGCCGAGGCCAACGGCCGCGACGAGGTACAGCTGTTCCTCAGTCGTCTCGCCGATACCCTGCGCAGCGCCCGCTATCCCCAGGTGCAGGTGCTGGGGCCCATCAGCGGCTTCATGGAGCGCAAGGCGGGCAAGTTTCGCATGCAGCTGCTGGTGCAGGGGCCCAGCCGGGCACCGCTGGCCCAGTTGCTCGACTGGGCGGTGAAGGAGCTGGAGGGGTGGCCCGAGACCAAGCGGGTGCGCTGGAGCCTGGATATCGACCCCACGGAACTGAACTAGCGCGGCTCAGCCAGCACGGCCTCCGCCAACACCCTGGCCTGTTCCAGAGCCAGGGGCTGCTGATAGCTGTGGGCCATCACCACGGCCCCTTCCAGCAGCAGGCATAACCCGGTGGCCTGCACCTCGGTGCATTCGAGGGCCTTCCTGACCCAGTTCAGCAACGCCCGCTTGTGGGCCACCACCAGCTTGCGCACCGGGTGGCGAGGATCGGAGAACTCGGCGCTCGCGTTGATGAAGTTGCAGCCGTAGAAGTCGCTGCGGCCAAACCAGTCCGCAAAGCCATCGAGCAGTGCCAGCAACCTGGCCTCCCGTCCCGACACCCCATCCATCCTGGCATCGAGCAGGGCAAAGAACTCCGCATCCCGCGCCATCAGCACCGCTTCGATCAAGGCATCCTTGGTGGGGAAGTGGCGATAGAGGGTGCGTTTGGTACTGCCTGCCTCGGCCCAGATGCGATCGATGCCGGTGGCGTGAAAGCCGTGACGATTGAACAACCGATAGGCTGTCGTCATCAGCTGTTGCCGTTTGTCGCTCATGGTGACTTTCCTCTTGAAGTACACCGATCTGTCTACCTAATGTCGCAGGCTGGATCAAGTGATCCGGCACAGACAAGGAGACAGGAGATGGAAACAAGACGATGGCGAAGTGCCTGGCTGGCAGGGCTCGGTGCCTGCCTGGCCATAATGTTGCTCGGCTGGCTGGACATGAGCTGGCAGTCGACCCTGTTGATGGCACCGTTCGGGGCAAGCTGTGTGCTGCTCTTCTCCCTGCCGGACAGTCCGCTGGCCCGTCCGCAGAACGTGCTGGGAGGCCACCTGTTATCGGCCACCGTGGGTTTGGTGGTGCAATTGCTCCCGCTACCGATGGAACTCAAGCTGGCGCTGGGTGTGGGCCTGTCCATTGCACTCATGCAGGGACTGGGGCTGATCCACCCACCCGCCGGAGCCAATCCACTGTTGATCCTGCTCACCACCCAGTCCTGGCCTTTCCTCTGGCAAACAGTGCTGCCCGGCGCCTTGCTGCTGATCATGGTGAGCCATTGCGCCAGGCGGCTGCAAACGTCACGGCTCACAACCACATAAACAACGAGGGGGCCAAGGCCCCCTCGTTGTTTAATAGCAAGGCAAAGATGGCTTATTCGGCGATCTGGGAGACCCCGGTCAGGCGCACCTCGACCCGGCGATCCGGGGCCAGGCAGGCGATCATCTGCGCCTTGGCGCCATCCGGGCAACTGCCCCCCGTCACCGGGGAAGACTCGCCCCGCCCCTCGGCGCGTACCTTGTCGGCAAACAGCCCCTTGGCGATGAGATAATCCGCCACGGTACGGGCCCGCTGCTCGGAGAGGGACTGGTTGTAGGCCTCCGAGCCGATGCGATCGGTGTGGCCGATCACGGTCGCCACCCCGTCCTTGGGATTGGCGGCCAGGATCTGGGCAAACAGGTTGTCCAGGGCCTGGCTGGCTTCGGGCTTCAGGGTCGCCTTGTTGAACTCGAACAGCACGTCGGAATCCAGGTTGAACTGCTTCTCAACCAGCACGGGAGCCGGGGCGGGCGCAGGCTCGGGCGCGGGGGTCGGCGCCACCGGCTCGTCGCCTATCTGGCCGAAACGATAGAGCATGCCGACCGACAGCAGGCCGTTGTCCATCTCTATGCCGGACTCATCCAGCGAGGTCTTGCCGAGCGGCGTGGTGTACTGGTATTCGAGGCGGGCGGCCCAGTCCTTGTCGATGGCGTATTCCACCCCCAAGGCCCCCACGAAGGCGGCACCGTGGTACTTGCCCCCACCCGACTCGGTGAGATTGGTGGTGCCGTCGTTGGCCCAGGCATCTATGGTGCTCTCCGTCCAGGCGTAGGCGCCCCCCAGCCGACCATAGATGTCCAGCGCCGTGGTCGCCGGGAAGCCGATCTTCATGGTGGCCTGGATCATCTGGGCCTTGGCTTCCCCATTCAGACCCGCATCGACACCGTTGCCCGAGAAGCGCTGATCCACCTGGTACTTGCCGAGCCAGTCGTAACCCAGCTCGATCGCCACGTTCCGGTTGACCTGATAACCGGCGAAGAGCCCCAGGCCCAGGTCGCTGTGATCCTTGTCCGGATCATAGGTATCGAGCAGATCCTTGACCTGATCGTCGTAATCCACCCCGTAAAAACTGGACCAGCCGGCCTTGCCACCGGCGTACCAGGTGTTGTCCTGGGCGGCAGCCTGCACCGTCCCCGTTGCCATCAGAGCGCCGATCAGGACGGCGAGCATAGATCTGTTCATGGATGAGCCCCTGCAATGAATTGTTATGACGCGACTGCGCCTCTCTTCCCTGACGGGGCCCCGAATCCAAGCCCCGTCTTCAGATTATCCCATCTGCAACCAGCCTCAAACGACCAGAGCCTCAGGAGTGTGATATTGGCGACATTATCGACCACCGTGCCCCCAATCATGGGGGGTTGGAACGTCGCCCATAAAAAAACGAAGAGCCGGGCTCTTCGTTTCTCATCTCGTAGCGCGGATCGTCAAGCCGCCGTCACTGACTGCCCTGGCTCGCCAGGAACAACCGGTAGGCGGGATCGTCGCTCACCTCCTTCCAGCCGTAGCCAATCTCGTGCAGGTAGTCGTGGAAGGCGGCCACGTCCTCGTCCGGCAGCTCGAAGGCACAGAGCACCCGGCCATAGTCGGCGCCGTGGTTGCGGTAGTGGAACAGGCTGATGTTCCAGCGGCAGCCCAGGGTCTCGAGGAAGCGCATCAGGGCCCCCGGCTGCTCCGGGAACTTGAAGCTGTAGAGCCGCTCGCCGAGCGGCCGGGCAGGCCGGCCACCGATCATGTAGCGCACGTGGTTCTTGGCCAGCTCGCTCTCGGTCATGTTGACCACCGGATAGCCGTTACCGCCGAGCTGATCGATGATCTGGCCGAGCTCCTCGTCACCGCCGGTGAGGCGCACCGAGACGAACAGCGACGCCTGCACCGCATCGGCATAGCGGTAGTTGAACTCGGTCACCATGCGGGGCCCGAGCTGACGGCAGAAGTCGAGGAAAGCCCCCTTGCGCTCGGGGATGGTCACCGCCAGCATGCCCTCGCGCTTCTCGCCTATCTCGCAGCGCTCCGACACGTAGCGCAGGCTGTGGAAGTTGACATTGGCGCCCGACAGGATGGCCGCCATCCGCCCGCCCTTCACCTGCTCCCGCTCGCTATAGGCCTTGAGGCCGGCCAGGGACAGGGCCCCCGACGGCTCGGCGATGGCGCGGCAGTCGTCGAAGATGTCTTTCAGCGCGGCGCAGATCTGGTCGTTGGAGACGGTCACCACCTCGTCCAGATACTGGTTACACAGGCGGAAGGTCTCCTCGCCGATGCGCTTGACCGCCACCCCATCCGCAAACAGGGAGACCCGCTCCAGGTTGACCGGCTCGCCGGCCGCCAGCGCGGCCTTGAGGCAGGCGGAGCCCTCCGCCTCCACCCCGATCACCTTGACGTCCGGCAGCAGCTGCTTGATGTAGACCGCCACCCCGGCGGCCAGACCGCCGCCCCCCACCGGCACGAAGACATGGGTGAGGTGGGTATCCTGCTCCAGCAGCTCCTTGCCGATGGTGCCCTGACCCGCGATCACCTCGACGTCGTCAAACGGCGGGATCAGGGTATAGCCCTCGCTCTCGGCGAGGCGGCGGCTCTCGCCATAGGCCTCGTCGAAGCTGTTGCCAAACAGCAGCACGTTGCCGCCCTGACGGCGCACCGCGTCGATCTTGATGTCCGGCGTGGTCTTGGGCATCACTATGATCGCCTTGATGCCGAGCTTGGCCGCCGACAGGGCGACCCCCTGGGCGTGGTTGCCCGCCGAGGCCGCCACCACGCCGCGCGCCTTCTGCTCCTGGGTCAGGGTGGCGATCTTGTGGTAGGCGCCGCGCAGCTTGAAGGAGTGAACCGGTTGCAGGTCCTCCCGCTTCAGGCTGACGTGATTGCCGAGCCGCTCGGAGAGCTTCTTCAGGGTTTGCAGGGGGGTGACCCGCGCCGCCTCGTAGACGGGGGAGAGCAGCACCTTGCGCAGATAATCCGCCGCAGAGACCATGGCTTATTCCTCCGTCTCGTGGCGAAGGGCGCGCAATGCGCCCACATCATGACTGGTCATCATCTTCACTCCCCCAGCAGAGTGCGATCGCGCACCGCGCCCTTGTCGGCGCTGGTGGCGAACATGGCGTAGGCACGCAGGGCAAAGGAGACCTCGCGCTGACGATCGACCGGCTTCCAGCCACGGGCAGAGACGGCGGCGCGGCGAGTGGCCAGCACGCTGTCGGCCACCTCCAGCACCATGCTGCGGGCCGGGATGTCGATGTTGATGATGTCGCCATCCTCCACCAGACCGATAGTGCCGCCAGAGGCCGCCTCCGGGGAGACATGGCCGATGGAGAGACCCGAGGTACCGCCGGAGAAGCGACCGTCGGTGATGAGGGCACACGCCTTCCCCAATCCCATGGATTTCAGATAGGTGGTGGGATAGAGCATCTCCTGCATGCCGGGGCCCCCTTTCGGGCCCTCGTAGCGGATCACCACCACTTCACCGGCTTTCACCGTGCCGTCCAGAATGCCGCTCACCGCGCTCTCCTGGCTCTCGAATACCCGGGCCGGGCCGCGGAAGGTGAGGTTCTCCTCGTCCACCCCGGCGGTCTTGACGATGGCACCGTTGAGCGCCAGGTTGCCGGCGAGCACGGCTAGCCCCCCCTCCAGGCTGTAGGCGTTGTCCAGCGAGCGGATGCACCCCTCGGCGCGGTCCAGATCCAGCTCGGGCCAGCGGCAATCCTGACTGAACGCCTTGGTGGTACGGATGCCGGCAGGACCTGCACGGTAGAAGTCGTGAACCCCCTTGTCATTGCTGCGGCTGACGTCATATTCGGCCAGCAGCTCCACCAGGGAGGTGCCCAGCACGTTGCGGGCATCGCCGTGCACCAGGCCCGCTTTTTCCAGCTGACCCAGGATGGCGACCACGCCGCCGGCGCGGTGCACGTCTTCCATGTGGTACTTCTGGGTGGAGGGCGCCACCTTGCAGAGCTGGGGCACCTTGCGGGACATGCGGTCGATGTCGGCCATGGTGAAGTCGACACCCGCCTCCTGGGCTGCCGCCAGCAGGTGCAGCACGGTGTTGGTGGAGCCGCCCATGGCGATGTCGAGCGCCATGGCGTTCTCGAACGCCGCCTTGGTGGCGATGTTGCGCGGCAGTGCCGAGGCATCGTCCTGCTCATACCAGCGCTTGGCCAGAGTGACGATACGCTGGCCCGCCAGCTTGAACAGCTGCTCGCGATCGGCGTGGGTCGCCAGCAGGGAGCCGTTGCCCGGCTGGGAGAGACCCAGTGCCTCGGTCAGGCAGTTCATGGAGTTGGCGGTGAACATGCCGGAGCAGGAGCCGCAGGTGGGGCAGGCGCTGCGCTCGATTTGATCGCTCTGTGCATCGGAGACCTTGGGGTCGGCGCCCTGGATCATGGCGTCCACCAGATCCAGCTTGATGATCTGATCCGACAGCTTGGTCTTGCCCGCTTCCATGGGGCCGCCGGAGACGAAGATCACCGGGATGTTGATGCGCAGGGCAGCCATCAGCATCCCCGGGGTGATCTTGTCGCAGTTGGAGATGCAGACCATGGCGTCGGCGCAGTGGGCGTTGACCATGTACTCCACCGAGTCGGCGATGAGTTCGCGGGACGGCAGGGAATAGAGCATGCCACCGTGGCCCATGGCGATGCCGTCATCCACGGCGATGGTGTTGAACTCCTTCGCGACCCCGCCAGCCGCCTCGATTTCGCGGGCGACCAGTTGGCCGAGATCCTTGAGGTGGACGTGGCCCGGCACGAACTGGGTGAAAGAGTTGACCACGGCGATGATGGGCTTGCCGAAATCCTGATCGGTCATGCCGGTGGCACGCCAGAGGGCGCGGGCCCCGGCCATGTTACGTCCGTGGGTGGTGGTGGCGGATCTCAACTTCGGCATTGTCTCTACTCCCTGAATGCCCCTGGGGCGCATTGTCTTTCAACATGAATGTGTGATTCGCGGATCGGGAATCGATCCTGGTGAAGGCACCTCGGGGAGCCTTCACCGGAAGCGACTCGGGGAGGCGTGACGCCTCCCCGCTCTCATCAGTCGTTGACCGGCGTCAGCCAGCCCCACTTGTCTTCGGTCTTGCCGTTGAACAGGCCGAAGAAGGCGTTCTGCAACTGCTCGGTCACCGGGCCACGGCAACCGGCGCCCACTTTCATCCGATCCACCGAGCGCACCGGGGTCACCTCGGCCGCCGTGCCGGTCATGAAGATTTCGTCTGCGACGTACAGCGCCTCACGGGGCAGCGCCTGCTCGCGCACCTCGTAACCCAAGTCGCGCGCCAGCGTCATGATGGTGTCGCGGGTGATGCCGGGCAGGATGGCGGCGGTGGCGGGCGGGGTGAACAGCACGCTGTTCTTCACCAGAAACAGGTTCTCCCCCGCCCCTTCGCTCAGATAGCCGTTCACATCCAGCGCCAGCCCCTCGGCGAAGCCGTTGCGCTTGGCCTCGCGGCTGATGAGCTGGGAAGAGAGATAGTTGCCTCCCGCCTTGGCACCGGTCGGGATGGTGTTGGGAGCGAGCCGGTTCCAGGAGGTGACGCACACATCCACTCCGTTTTTCAACCCCTCTTCACCGAGGTAGGCGCCCCAGGGCAGGGCCGCGACCATGAGGTCGGCCTTGGCATCCAGCGGCGGATGCAGCCCCAGCCCCACGTTGCCGACAAAGGCCAGCGGGCGCAAGTAGCCGCTCTTCAGGCCGTTCTCGCGCACCACGGTGCGGCAGGCTTCATTCACTTCGGACTCGCTGTAGGGGACGTCCATCCAGTAGATCTTGGCGGAGTCGAACAGGCGGCGGGTGTGCTCCTGCAGGCGGAAGATGCAGGTCCCCTTGGGAGTGTCATAGGCCCGCACCCCCTCGAACACCGAGGATCCGTAGTGCAGGGCATGGCTCATGACATGCACCTGGGCATCCTGCCAGGGGACCAGCTTGCCGTTGAACCAGATGTATTGGGGGTGGGCGGCGGATTGGGAAGGCTGTGACATTGGCTTGGCTCCTTAAGCTCTGATCCGGGGTTGCTGTTCCAGTGCATCGACCCGGGAGACATCCACCAGCTTCACCAGCTGGCTCCACAACTGCTGGATGGGACGTACCGATTCGACAGTAACCGTGATCCGCAGCTGTTGGCAATCCTGCTCCATGTTGAGGGCGCAGAGATTGAAACCGCGGTGACGGACCACCCGCAGCACCCGTTCCATCACTTCGGGTCTGGGTTGGGCATGGATTTCCAGGGTGCTGGTATTGAGCTGGTTCATGGGCGTTGCTCCATCATCTTGTGGTTGGCGACTCCTGGCGGAACCAGGGGCCAGACATTTTCTTCCTCTGAAATAGCAACATGCAGCAGATAGGCACTCTCGCTCGCCAGCAGGCGATCCAGTGCCGGACCTATCTCTTCCTTGCATGTGATGGTCTCGCCGGGAATGCCGAAGGCGGCAGCCAGGGCGACGAAATCGGGGTTGTCGGACAGATTGGTCTCGCTGTAGCGACCGTCGAAGAACAGCTCCTGCCATTGGCGCACCATGCCGAGGCGCTGGTTGTCCAGCAGCACCATCTTCACTTTGAGCCGGGCCCGGCGGATGGTGCCGAGCTCCTGCACGTTCATCATGAAGGAGCCGTCCCCGCTCACCAGCACCACCTCGTCATCGGGGCGCGACATCTTGGCGCCGATGGCGGCGGGCAGGCCGAAGCCCATGGTGCCGAGGCCGGCACTGGAGAGGTGGTTGCGCGGGCTGGTGAAACGCATGTGTTGGGCCACCCACATCTGGTGCTGACCCACGTCGCAGGCCACCACGCTGGTGTCAGGCAGCTGGCTTGAAAGCTCTTTGAGCAGGGCCGGGGCGTAGATGGCCTGACCCGGATGGTCGTAGCGGAAGGCGTATTCCCGAGCCATGGTGGCGCAGTGCTCGCGCCAGGGGTCGAGGGTCAGCGTCATCGCCAGGGCGGGCAGCACACGCTTGAGATCCGTGGTGATCCCCACATCGGCGGCGCGACGCTTGCCGAACTCGGCGGCGTCCACATCCAGGTGGATCACCTTGGCTTCGGGGGCAAACTCTTCCAGCTTGCCGGTCACCCGATCATCGAAACGGGCGCCTACCACCACCAGCAGATCGCACTGCTGTACCGCCAGGTTGGCAGCCTTGGTACCGTGCATGCCGAGCATGCCCAGATAAACGGGGCTGTCGGGGTCGAGGGCACCTATCCCCTTGAGGGTGGTGACCGCCGGCATCCCCGTGGTGGCGGCAAAGTCGCGCAGCTGCTGCTCGGCATTGGCCATGCCCACCCCGCCGCCGACGTAGAGTACCGGACGCTCGGCACCGGCCAGCAGGGTACGGGCGACCGTCAGTTCGGCCGGATTCAGGGGTTCGGGTTCCTCCACGGCAAACAGCGGGCTTTGAGAGGGAACGGCGGCCAGTTGCACATCCTTGGGCAAGTCGATGAGCACGGGGCCCGGACGCCCTTCGGTGGCGATGGCGAAAGCTTCGGCAATGACCCGTCCCAGATCCGCCGGGTCCGTCACCATGAAGGAGTGCTTGGTGCAGGAAAGGGACATGCCGAGCACGTCCACTTCCTGAAAGGCATCGGTACCGACGGCGGCGCAGGGCACCTGGCCGCTGATGGCCACCAGCGGTACCGAATCGAGCAGTGCCTCCGCGAGGCCGGTGACCAGGTTGGTGGCGCCGGGGCCAGAGGTAGCGATGCAGACCCCCACCTGACCGGAAGCGCGGGCATAACCCACCGCAGCCATGGCGGCACCCTGCTCGTGGCGGCAGAGCTGATGGGCCAGGCCACCGTCATACAGGGCGTCATAGACCGGCATGATGGCCCCGCCCGGGTAACCAAACACCTGGGTCACACCCTGTTTTTTGAGAGCCTGTACCAAAAACTGCGCGCCGTTCATGTGGAAAATCCTGTCCTTTGGTCGAAAAAAAACCCCCAGGCCGTGAGGCTCGGGGGTCGCTTGTTTCGTTCTGTCCGGTGGTGGGTCTATCCCTTGTTCCGTGCAGCCAAACGAGCCCCGAGCGGTGAGATAATAATCACCACTAGGACCACAATAATGCTGACGAAACGGGAGGCCATGTTCATAGTTACAACCGGAAATCCTGTGAAATGGGAGCGGAGCTTGCCGCGAATGGCTATTAGAACTAGCACGGTGATTTTTATTGGGCAAGCACTTTTTACCTGACAAGACTCTGATTTTTACTGCTCTGAAACCTGACAACTGGAACAAAAAACTAATAAAAAACGGTTAGCCAGCATATACATCAAACCAAGGACGGTATTTATGTCATTAGCTGTTGTTTATAGCCGTGCCAGCCTGGGGATAGCGGCGCCGCAAGTCACGGTGGAGGTGCACCTCTCCAACGGCCTGCCCGCCTTCAACATGGTGGGGTTGCCGGAAACCTCGGTGAAGGAGTCGCGGGATCGGGTGCGCAGCGCCCTGCTCAACGGCAATTTCGAATTTCCGGCCAAGCACATCACGGTCAACCTGGCCCCTGCGGATCTGCCCAAGGAGGGGGGCCGCTTCGACCTGGCCATCGCCATCGGCATTCTCGCCGCATCCAAGCAGATACCCGCAAAATACCTGCTAGACCACGAATTTTTAGGGGAATTGGCCCTGACCGGCGAGATCCGCCCCGTGCTTGGGGTGCTCCCCTCGGTGCTCGCCTGCCGCGACGCAGGGCGCACCCTGCTGGTCCCACGGGAGAACGGTCCGGAGGCTTCCCTCATACAGGATGCCGAGGTGCGCACCGCCCACCAGCTGCTGGCGGTCACCGCCTGGCTGGCGGGCCAGTACGAACTGCCGCTGCCGGAACCCCAGAGCGCGGAGACCCTGCCCGACGTGCCGGATCTGCAGGACGTGATCGGTCAGTCCCAGGCGAAGCGGGCGCTGGAGATCGCCGCCGCCGGCAGCCACAACCTGCTGTTCATCGGCCCCCCCGGCACCGGCAAGAGCATGTTGGCCAGCCGTCTGCCCGGCATTCTGCCGCCGCTCAGCGAACAGGAGGCGCAGCAGACCGCCGCCATCCACTCCATCGGCGGCCTCACCCCCCGCGCCGGCCACTGGCACCACAGGCCGTATCGCACGCCCCATCACAGCGCCTCGGCGGTGGCGCTGGTGGGCGGGGGTACCCATCCCAGGCCTGGCGAAATTTCCCTCGCCCACAACGGGGTACTGTTTCTGGATGAACTGCCGGAGTTCGAGCGCAAGGTGCTCGACTCCCTTCGCGAGCCGCTGGAAACCGGGCACATTACCATCAGTCGCGCCGCCCGCCAGGTGGATTTTCCCGCCCGCTTCCAGCTGGTGGGAGCCATGAATCCCAGCCCCTGCGGCCATTATGGCGACGGCCAGACCCGCTCCAGCCCGGATCAGATCCTGCGCTATCTGGGCAAGCTCTCCGGCCCCTTTCTCGATCGGTTCGATCTGACGGTAGAGGTCCCGCTCTTGCCCAGGGGGAGCCTGACCGGCAAGGCGGAGCGGGGGGAATCGAGCCAGCAGATACGCGAACGGGTGCTGGGGGCGCGAGAGCGCATGCTGAGTCGCAGCGGAAAACTCAACAACCTGCTGGATAGTCGTGAAATCGAAGATGTTTGCAGATTATCGCCACAGGATGCCGAGTTTCTGGAAGGTGCCATCCAGAAGCTGGGGCTCAGCATCCGGGCCTGGCACCGCATCCTGCGGGTATCGCGCACCATCGCCGATCTGGCGGGGCACGCCACCATCGAGAGAGCGCATCTGATCGAAGCCCTGGGCTATCGTGCCATGGACAGGCTGTTGTCGCGGCTGCGCGGGGGCCAGTGAGCGGGGGAACGGCAGCAGCCACCACCCGACCCGGAAAGGGCGCCACCATGGTCTAGTCGTGGGCCGGCTGATATTATGGCAACAGATCTGACCACTTGGTTGCCATCCACCGATACGAAGACGGATTCCACCATGCCCAACAAGCTGATAGAGCGACTGCGCGGCAGCCTCTCGACCCTGCTCTATTTCATCAACACCCTGTTCTGGTTTGTCCCCGTCCTGCTGCTTGGCCTCATCAAGCTGCTGCTGCCCTTCAAGGGGGCGCGACGTCTCTGCAACACCCTCCTGGACGGCTGCGCCACCCACTGGATAGGTTTTAACAATCTGATCCAGAAAACCATTATCAACACCCCTTTCGATGTGGTCGGAGTGGACAAAGGGCGCCGGAATGAGTGGTATATGGTGATTGCCAACCACCAATCCTGGGTCGACATACTGGTATTGCAGCGGATTTTTAATCAAAAAATCCCCTTCCTGAAGTTTTTCCTCAAGAAAGAACTGATTTGGGTACCTTTTCTCGGTCTGGCCTGGTGGGCGCTGGATTTCCCATTCATGCGGCGTTATTCCCGAAAATTTCTGGAAAAGCACCCGCATCTGAGGGGAAAAGACATAGAAACCACGCGCAAGGCGTGTGCCCGTTTCCGCCATATGCCGGTGAGTGTGATGAACTTCGTGGAAGGGACCCGCTTCACCGTCGGCAAGCACGACAGGCAAGGGGCACCCTATCGTCATCTGCTGCACCCGAGAGCAGGGGGCATCGCCTTCACCCTGGCGGCCATGGGGGATCAACTGCACAAGCTGGTGGATGTGACCATCGCCTATCCCGGCGGCGTCCCCAGCTACTGGGACTTCATGTGCGGTCGGGTCAAGGAGATCAAGGTTCGGGTCCGCTTTCTGCCGATCGAACGCAATCTGGTGGGGGATTACTTCAATGACCCCGAGTTCCAACAAGAGTTTCAACAGTGGTTGAACGGGATCTGGCACGAGAAGGACCAGACCCTGGATAAGCTGCTGGCGGACAAGACGCAGTAAGACACTCATGCCAAACCTGCTCCCGGGCCCCCTGGTGCTGTTCATCAGCGCCGGCCTGACCATACTGTTTACCGCCCTGTGTGCCAGCCTGATCCTGCTGGTTTCTCTGGCCAAACTGCTGCTGCCCGTACCGGCCTTTGGTCGCGCCTGCAGCCGGCTCAACAATCGCTTCATGGGCCTGTGGCTCGGTTGCAACGCCCTGGTGATCCGCCTCACTACCCGCATCGACTGGCAGATTGAGGACAATACCCGGCTGCGCAAGGATGGCTGGTATCTCATCATCAGCAACCACATGAGCTGGACCGATATCGTGGTGCTCGGCCACCTGTTTCGCAATCGGCTGCCGGTGCCCAAGTTCTTCATGAAGCACGAGCTCATTTACATCCCGCTGCTGGGGCTCGCGTGCTGGGGGCTGGACATGCCCTTTATGCGCCGCTATTCGAGAGAGTTTCTGTTAAGAAATCCACATCTGCGGGGCAAGGATATCGAGACCACCCGCAACGCCTGCGAGAAGTTTCGCCACATTCCCACCACCGTCATCAACTTCGTGGAGGGGACCCGCTTCACCGATCAGAAGCGCGAGGCCGCCCGCTCCCGCTATCGCCATCTCATGCCCCCCAAGGCGGCAGGACTCGCCTTCACCCTGGCAGCCATGGGCGATCAGTTTGACAGCCTGATCAACGTCACCATCAGCTACCCGGACAACCCCGACACCCCCTTCAAGGATTTCCTGATGGGGAAGATGAAGCGCATCCGGGTGCGGATCGAGGAGCTGCCGGTGAACGAGCAACTGGTGGGGGATTACTTCAACGACAAGCAGTTTAAACGCGGTTTCCAGGAGTGGCTGAACGCACGCTGGAAGGAAAAAGACGACGTGCTGGCGCAGTGGCAGGCGGCCGATGCGGCGGCTCAGACCGATCCGCAGGCAGCCAAGGCGAGCGCCGAGGCCAGCTCGGGCAGCTGATCCTCGCTGAACACCGCGATGCCATGGCGGCGCAGCAAAGCCGTGGTCTTGCCCTCTCCCGCCAGTGAAACCCCTTCGAAGCGGCCATTGTAGATGCGACCGCTGCCGCAGGAGGGGCTCCCCTCCTTCAGAAGGGCGAAGCGAATGCCCTCCTGCTGACAGAGGGCCAGCGCAAGGGCGGCGCCCCGATCGAACTCGGCCGTCACATCCAGCCCGCTTTCGGTGACCACCCGCTCCCCCTGGCGCTCGGCAGGGGGGCGTGGCGTCGGCAGGCCACCCGCCACTTCGGGGCAGAAGGCCAGTGCCCGCCCCTCGGCTCCCAGCGCCTGCAGCCAGTCGCTGACAATCCCCTTGCTCTGGCCGTCGTAACGCACTGGCTGCCCCAGCAGACAGGCGCTCACCAGCACCTTCTCTCCCATGCTTTCACTTCCTGTGTGAGGTGCCAGTGCACCAGACCCGCTATGGGGCGACAATCCGGCTTTCGCAGACATCGGCTTATGCTTCCGCACCGTGCATCACCTGATCGAACATGACGCAGCAGGGGGTCTCCAGTCGATAGAGGATGGCGGGACGTTGCTTGCCGGTGCGCTTGCGCCCTGTGTCCACCAGGATGTCGGCACGGTGGAGCCGCTTGCGAAATGCGGCCGTGTTCATGGGGGTCTGCAGGACGATCTCGAACGCCCGTTGCACCTCGGAGAGGGTGAATTCTGCCCCCAGCAGATGCAGCGGCAGGGTGCTGTAACGGCTCTTGATGCGCAGCCGCTCCAGCCCCATGGCGACCAGCTTGCCGTGATCGAAGGCGAGTTGCAGGCCGGGCAGATCGTCCAGAGGATGCCAGCGACCGCGCACCGCCCCCCCATCGGGATCCGCCAGACAGAGATAGACGAGGGTGGTGGACCAGCCGCGGGGATCCCGCTCCAGGTTGCCGAGGGTACAGACCTGCTCGCTGTAGCAGTGCTCCAGCCCCCACTCTGCCAGCAGGCGATGGCGAGCCGCGTCCAGATCCCGATCCCGGGTCTCGTCGATGCGCAGGGCCGGCAACTGCCAGCAGTGGGCAAAGGGGGGGCGATCCCGGGTCTCGAGAAGCAGCTCGAGCCGCTCCTCGCGCAACCGCAGCACCACCATATCCAGACTCATTCTCGGCATCCTGGTCGACCTGCTCGCCTTCTAATAATGTTTGGTAGATAATATCACAAGAATATTATGTGAAGGAGCCATCCATGGGAATCATCGCCAGCCTGGATATTGATGCGCAGAAGGGATTCACCCCCCTCTGCCCGAACGAGCTGCCCGTCGCTGGCGGGGATACCATAGTAGCGGCGCTCAATGCCCAGGCTGCCCTCGCCACCCTGCGAACCGGCAGCAAGGATGCCCACCCCGCGAACGCCCCCTGGGTGGTGACCGAACCCGGCGCCATGTTGCAACCCCTTGCTCTGGCGAATGCCGATCTCACCTGGCCGGCCCACTGCGTGCCCGGCACACCTGGGTTCGAGCTGCTCGACGGCCTGCCCGCCCCCATCGACTACGACTTCTTCGTCTGGAAGGGGGTCGAGCCGGATCTGCACCCCTATGGCGCCTGCTACCACGACCTCGCCGAGCGTCGCAGCACCGGGCTTATCGAGTTCCTGCAGGCCCGCGGCGTCGCGACCGTGCTGGTCGGCGGCCTCGCCACCGACTACTGCGTCAAGACCAGCGTGCTGCAACTGCTCCGCGCCGGCTTCCGGGTCATCGTCCACCTCGATGCCTGCCGCGGCATCGCCCCCGAGACAATCGACCAGGCCCGCACCCGGATGATCGAGGCCGGCGCCGAGCTGGCCCAGACCCTGGCCGATGTACAACGCCTGCTGGATGCCTGATATGCCTTCCATTTTCCACTGCCCACCCGACACCGGCGCCCACCCGTCACAGATGCAGCCAGAGTGCGTTGCCCGCGCAGCACTCATCACAGGAGCCTGATATGCCTCCCATCCTCCACAGCCTGCTCGACACCGATGCCTACAAGCTGCACATGCAGCAGGCGGTGTTCCATCGCTATCCGGATGCCAACGTCATCGCCGAGTTCCACAGCCGCAACGAAGAAGATCTGCTGCCCATGATGGGCCAGATCGAGGAGCAACTGCGCCTCGCTGGCTCCCTGCGCCTGACCCGGTCCGAACTCGACTTCCTGGCCGAACGCCCCTTCTTCACGCCCGACTACCTGGACCACCTGCGCCGCAAGCCGCTGGACGCCTCCCTGCTCAAGGTGTTCGAGCAGGATGGCCGCATCAATGTGCGGGTCGAAGGCCCCTGGCAGGACGTGATCCTGTGGGAGATTCCGGTACTCGCCATCATCAGCGAGATGCGCAACCGCTTCCGCTATCCCCAGTTCGGCGTCAGCCAGGCACTGGAGCGGCTCGATCAGAAGATCGACAAGCTGGAGCGGGAGCTGAGCCGGGAGGAGATGAGCGAGTTCAACCTCATCGACTTCGGCACCCGTCGCCGCTTCTCCCTCGCGGTACAAGACGCCGTGGTGGGTCGCCTCAAGGAGCGGCTGCCGGCGTTTCGCGGCACCAGCAACTACCTGCTGGCCCAGAAGTACCGGTTGCCCGCGGTGGGCACCCAGGCCCACGAGTGGTTCCAGGCCCACCAGCAGCTCGGCTTCCCGCTGGAGCTCAGCCAGCGTGCCGCCCTCACCAGCTGGCTGGACGAATTCACCAACCACCTCGGTATCGCGCTCACCGACTGCATCACCATGGATGCCTTCCTGCGTGACTTCGACTTCGAGCTGGCAAGCCGCTACCAGGGGCTGCGCCACGACTCCGGTGATCCCGTGGTGTGGGGCGAGAAGGCCATCAGCCACTATCAGCGGCTCGGCATCGACCCTGCCGAGAAGACGCTGGTCTTCTCCGACGGGCTCAACCTCGACAAGGCCGTCGAGCTGCTGCGCCACTTCCGCGGCCGCATCAACACCAGCTTCGGCATCGGCACCAAGCTCACCTGCGATCTGCCCGGCGTCAACCCAATGAACATCGTGTTCAAGCTGATGGAGTGCAACGGCGGCCCGGTCGCCAAGATCTCCGACAGCCCGGGCAAGACCCTCTGCCGGGATGCGGACTTCATTCGCAACCTCAAGCAGGCCTTCCACGTCGGGGTCTGAGTCAGGCCCGCGAGACGCCAAACAAAAAGCCCGCCGGTTTGCACCGGCGGGCTTTTTTATCGACTCAGGAATGATCAGTCCTTCTTGGCCAGCAGGAATTTCACCAGCTGGTTGAACTGCTCCTGGGAAGTGATGGATTCAATCTTCACCATGTATTTGCCGTTGACCAGGAAGGCCGGCACACCGCGCACATTGTAGCTCTCGGTGTTGCGATCGAACTGGGAGACCATGCCGGAGACGGCGAAGCTGTCGACGGCACCGTCGAACTCCTCGGCCGGCACGCCATTGTCCACGAAGACCTGCTTCACGTCGGCGCGGCTCTGGGGGATCTGGCGCTGGGTGTGGATCTTGTCGAAGATGGCCGGGGTCAGCTTGCCTTCCACGTTCAGCAGATTGGCGACGGCGTAGGCACGCTGCATCTCGGGGCCCATTTCACGGCCCAGGAAGGCCACCGGGTTCTTCTTCATCGGCACGCCTTCCGGCAGGCTCTTCTTCAGATCCTCGGCAATCGGCTCGAACTTGGCGCAGTGCGGGCAGAAATAGGAGAAGAACTCCATCACTTCCGGCTGGGCGCTGCCGGTCTGGCTGACCACATCATAGTTGACACCTTCCTTGAATTGCGGGGCGGCGTGAACCATGGGGATCATCAGCATGGCAGCGAGGAAAAATAGTACTTTTTTCATGACGTTTCCTGTTAAGGGATCACTGTGAGGCACGCCCGGCGAACCGAAGCAGTCCAAGCCTATTGCCTCACCCTCGTGCCGTCAATGGCAAAGGCAGACAGGCGGGACCGCCATCCCGCCTCCCACGGGCACCTTGCCGCTGTGGCAATGGTACGGGCGACACCACCAACGGACGCCCCGTGGCGTGGCGATCTGCCGGGTTCGCGCCCCTACCACTGCGGCATCAGGCTGAGCGGCGGGGCCTTCAATGCCTCGAGCTGATCATGCAGGGTCGCAATCTGCTGGCGCCAGTAGTGTTCGGTGTTGAACCAGGAGAAGTGGCGGGGGAAGGCGGGATCTTCCCAGCGTCTTGCCAGCCAGGCCATGTAGTGGACGATGCGCATGGCACGCAGCGGCTCGATGAGCGCCAGCTCCCGCGGGTCGAACTCCATGAACTCCTCATACCCCGCCAGCAGGGTATCGAGCTGGATCTGCTGCTCATGACGCTCCCCGTTCAGCATCATCCAGAGATCCTGGATGGCGGGGCCGGTGCGGCAATCGTCGAGGTCGACAAACAGGGGGCCGTCACGCCACAGGATGTTGCCCGGGTGGCAGTCCCCATGCAGGGAGATGCGCGCCACGTCCAGGGTCATGGCGTCGCATACGTGCCGGATCAACTCGTCCAGCACCCCGAAGAAGGACTTGGCCAGCCCGCTCGGCAACCACTCGCCTGCCGCCAGCAACTGACGCGGCTCGTGCAGCATGCTCTCCACATCCAGCGGAACCCGGTGATGAAAGGCATGGCTGGCACCGACGCTGTGAATGCGACCGAGGTAACGCCCCACCCACTCCAGCTGGTCCAGGTTGTCCACCTCGAACTGACGCCCCCCGACGCTATGCCAGATGGCAAACGGGTAGCCCTGATGCTCCAGCAGGGTCTCGCCGGCAAAGGCAATGGGAGCGGCGACCGGGATCTCAGTTTCACAGAGGCGAGCAGCAAACGCGTGCTCTTCCAGGATCTGGGCCCGGCTCCAGCGACCGGGGCGGTAGAACTTCACCACGTAGCGACGGCGATCCTCATCCTGAAACTGATAGACGCGGTTCTCGTAACTGTTGAGCTCGATAAGGCCGGAGTCGATGCGCAAGCCGCTGAGATCGATGGCATCCATGATGAGATCGGGATTGAGGTCGGAATAGTTGAAACGCATGTCATCCACCATAGAAAAGGGGCGCTGTTGCGCCCCATTCTATCACCACTGTCTGCCGTTGCCGTGCATGGCGGTGCGCCTTGCCGTCACAACCTGCTGATAAACTTGCTCGGTTGGCGCAAGGTCCCCTTGCTGTCATCCGGCGCCGCGCCTTCCCGCTTGAGCACGAACTGGACGTCCAGGGTGGGGCGCTTCAGGTTGAAGGGATCCACCGCCAGGCTCACCGGCAGGGTATAGATCTCGCCCGCCTTCAGTGTCACCTCGCGGGGTCCGAACCACTGGTACTCCGGCAGCCCTTCCACGTCCAGCCGGTAGGTCTGGGAGTTCAGGGTCTTGTTGAGGATCTTCAGGGTATAGGTGTTCTCGATGAGCCCCTCGCTGTTTTCCCGGAATAGCTGGTTGCGATCCCGCAGGATGTCGAGCCCCATGGGCATGATGGACATGGCGTTATAGACGAAGACCCCCAGCATGACGACCATCACCAGGCCATAGCCAATCAGCTTGGGCCGCGCCACCTGGGTTTCACTGTGGGCCAGTTTGTGCTCGGTGGTGTAACTGATGAGCCCTTTCGGATACCCCATCCGCTCCATGGTCTGGTCGCAGGCGTCGACACAGGCGCCGCAGTTGATGCACTCGTACTGCAGACCGTCACGGATGTCGATACCGGTCGGGCAGACCTGCACGCAGAGGTCGCAGTCGATGCAGTCCCCCAGCCCCAGAGCCTTGGGATCGGCCTTGCGACCACGGGCACCGCGGGTCTCGCCACGCTGGCTGTCATAGCCGACGATGTAGGTGTCCTTGTCGAACATGGCGGACTGGAATCGGGCATAGGGGCACATGTGGATACACATGATGGCGCGCATCCAGCCGGCGTTGCCATAGGTGCAGGCGGCAAAGAACAGCACCCAGAAGATGACCCAGCCTCCCGCCTGCAGGGTGAAGAAATCGGGTACCAGGTGGAAGACATCCTGGAAGTAGGCGACGAAGGTCAGCCCCGTGCCCAGCGACAGCAGGATCCAGGCCAGGTGCTTGGCGCCCTTACGGGCCAGCTTCTCGCCGCTCCAGGGCGCCGCATCCAGCTTGCGACGCTTGTTGGCGGCCCCTTCCAGCTTCTCCTCGAACCAGATGAACAGGAAGGTCCACACCGTCTGGGGACAGAGGTAGCCGCACCAGACCCGGCCCAGGAAGGTGGTCACAAAGAAGAGGGCGAAGGCCGCGATCATGAAGACCCAGGCCAGCAGGGTGAGATCCTGCGGCCAGATGGTGGCCCCGAAGATATGGAACTGCTGGTGCTCCAGATCGAACAGCACCGCCTGACGGCCGTCATAACGCAGCCAGGGCAGGAGGACAAAGAGCGCGACGAAGAACCAGCCCATGGCCTTGCGCACCCGCTGCCAGTAGCCGGTCTGGGAGCGGACATAGATGCGGTTGCCGGGGTTGAACCTGTCATCTCCCGCCTTGAAGGTGTTGGGATTGAAAGTCCCGGTGACGTCACCGGTCACATCCTTGATGTCGATCTTGTCCTTGTCGGCCATTGCAACACATCGCTCCACTCATATTGGTATCTATTCACCAGGACGGGGTTGACGGCATCAGTTCTGCCGGGATGGGATAATCTGTCTTCTCGATGCACGCCCTGACCACGGCCCTCAACCACTCCTGTGGGCAGCGGCCCAATCGCTTGCCGGTCTCCACCAACGACA